>ONFK01000003.1 GCA_900317065.1 uncultured Bacteroidales bacterium | reverse complement strand
GTTCCAAGGGTTCGGCTGTTCGCCGATTAAAGTGGCACGCGAGCTGGGTTCAGAACGTCGTGAGACAGTTCGGTCTCTATCTGTTGTGGGCGTTGGAAACTTGAGCAGGACTGACCTTAGTACGAGAGGACCGGGTCGGACCAACCTCTGGTATACCGGTTGTGGCGCCAGCTGCACCGCCGGGTATCCACGTTGGGTCAGGATAAGCGCTGAAAGCATCTAAGCGCGAAGCCGTCTGCGAGATGAGGTTTCCTTACAGGGTCGTGGGAGACTACCACGTTGATAGGCTGGAGATGTAATGCCGGTAACGGTATCAGTCGACCAGTACTAATAGCCCGAAATCTTTTGGTGAAACCGATCTTTGCATTGGAGTGTCTCTCAAGAAAAATACTGCGGTGGTTTTAGCAGTGTGGACCCACCTCTATCCATTCCGAACAGAGAAGTTAAACGCACTAACGCCGATGGTACTGACCGACCAGTTGGGAGAGTAGGTAGCCGCCGTTCTTCGAAGGCCCGATCGCGAAAGCGACCGGGCCTTTTTGTTTCCTTCGGAAACCGAAGAACGTCGGCTATTCCTAGTCGGTCACCCTCAAACCCCCTCTCCGGGGGCTTAGTCGCAGCGAGCTGCTCCGAAAATCGGCCCAAAAACAAAAAACGGCGCCTACCGGCAGTTGTTTAGGGGCGCTGCCCCTAAAGTACCCCGCCGGCGTCGTACGCCGGGAGTCGCTGCGCTCCGAGGGGTTACTGCTGCTACTCGCTGCGACCCGTCAAGGAAACATGGCAAAAGCTCTACAGGTGGGGGTTATAGGGCGGCGCGAAGGTCGGAGAGGGAGGTGAAGCGGATGCCGCGGATGCCTACGGCAGCGGCACCGGCGACGTTGGCCGGGTTGTCGTCGATGAACACGCAATCGGAGGCACGGAGGGAATAGCGGTCCAAAAGCAACTGGTAAATCTCCGGCTGGGGCTTGGTGACACCTTCATAGCCGGAAACCACCATCCCGTCCAACAAACCCAACACCGGATAATCGTCTTTAATCAAAGGGAAAGTCTCTGTAGACCAGTTGCTTAGGCCATAAACCCCATGACCGGCGGCCTTCATCTCCTTAACGAACTCCAGCATACCCGGGATCGGCCCGCCTATCATCTTGATCCAATCTTTATGGAACATCTCTATCTCCCTGGCCCACTCGGGGAAGCGCTCTGAGAGCTCCGCCACGCCGACCGCGAAAGGCTTGCCCCCATCCATCTGCGTGTTCCATTCCATCGTGCAGATATTCTCGAGGAACCAGTCCGTGCGGGTCCGGTCCCCGAAATACGGGTCGTAGAGGTAGTGGGGGTCCCAGTCGATCAGGACCTTCCCGAAATCGAAAATCAGGTTCAAGCTATGAAACTGGCGAAGTAGCCGGCGAAGATGACGTTGGTAATCAGATATGAGACGATCGTCGCGACAATGACGCTGACGAGCCCCGGCATCATGAACGAGTGGTTCAGCAGGTACTTGCCGATCACGGTCGTGCCGGAACGGTCGAAGTTCACCGTGGCGATATCGGAAGGATAGTTGGGGATGAAGAAGTATCCGTACACGCTGGGCATTACTCCGAGAAGCACCGGCCCCGCGATTCCTAGGGAGTAGGCCAGCGGAAGCATTGCCACCACCACCGCACCCTGGGAGTTGATCAGCACCGAAACCAGGAAGAATACTATCGCGATCGCCCAGGGGGCGCTTTCCACGATGCCTCCCAGCATGGTCTTCATCTCTTCCATGTAATTTGCGAAGTAAGTATCTGCCAGCCAGGCGATTCCGTAGATGGCGACAACGGCCACCATGCCGCTCTGCCATACCGCGCCGGCAACCGCCTTCTTGGGCTGCGCCTTGCAGAACATAATGTTGCAGGCGGCGGCCACCAGCATTATTATCTGAATCACCAGATTCATCTTGGGGATGTTCAGGTGCTGGGCCAGAGTCTCCTCTCCCACGTGTATCATCTGCATGAATGCGAAGCAAACGATGATGAACAGGGCGCCCAGGAAGATGAACACGGATGCCTTGGCTTCGCGGGTGATGGTCTTGTCGAGGGTGGTGGCGGAGTTGCCGTACATGTAATTATAGGTCTCGGGGTCCTTCAGGCGTGCCTGGAAGGCGGGGTCTTTGTCGAGATCCTTGCCGCGCCTGTAGGATGCAGCCGCAGCGCACATCAGGCCGATGATACAGGAGGGGATGGTGACCATCAGCACCTGGGGTATGGATACCATGTAGCCGTTGGCGTTCGAAATCGTGACGAAGGCGACCACCGCCGCTGCGATGGGCGAGCAGGTGATGCCCACCTGGGATGCCACTGAAGCGACTCCGCAGGGGCGTTCGGGGCGTATCCCCTTCTTGAGGGCGATGTCGCAGATGATGGGCATAATGGTGTATACCACGTGGCCGGTGCCTACCAGCACGGTGAGGAAGAAGGTCACCAGCGGGGCGAGGAAGGTGATGTGCTCGGGATGCTTGCGGAGCATCTTCTCCGCTATCTGTATCATCCAGTTCATACCGCCGGAGGCCTGCAGGGTGCCGGCGCAGGTGACGGCTGCGATGATGATGTAGATGACGTCCGTCGGAGGGGTGCCGGGCTTGAGGCCGAATCCGAATACGAGGATGGCGAGGCCGATGCCGGAGATCGCACCGAGTGCGAGGCTGCCGTAGCGGGAGCCCACGTAAAGCGCTGCCAGAACGATGAGCAGCTCGATGATCATGGTGAAGGTCATAGTGTCGGTATTACAATTATGACCTTAAAGATATGAAAAGATTTCTAAAAATGTTGTTTTATTCTTATCTTGCGATAAACAGATAACCATAAACAATGCATTACCTTCTGATTCTTCTTGCAGTTTCCCTGCTCGTTTCGGCAGTGGGTTGGAAATATTTCATCTACTTTTTTTCGTTGGGATACGGCTTCGGAATCTCTGCACTGGCAATCGCGACAGCCCTCATCTTCCACGATGTCCTCAGTGCGCCGACGGTCGCCCTGTGTGCGGCGATGTTCGTGTTCGGATTCCGTTTGGGCGGATATCTCTTTTACAGGGAGCGCAAGGCTGCCGCTTACCGCAAGATACTCTACGAACCGTCGCTCCAGAAGAAAAAGCCGATCTTTGTGGTCATCACCGTCTGGCTTTTCTGCGCCCTGCTGTATGTGGGGCAGGTGAGTCCGGTGGCGTTCCGTCTTGCCAATACTGCCGACGGTGTTGCGGTGAATGACCTTTGGGCCTGGATAGGGTTTGCGATGATTGTTCTGGGGACCTGCCTCGAAGCCGGTGCGGACGCACAGAAGAATGCGGCAAAAAAGAAGAATCCCAAGCGCTTCGTGGATACCGGGCTTTATCGCATCGTCCGCTGCCCCAATTATCTCGGAGAGCTCACAATCTGGACGGGAGCCTTGATTTCCGGTATTGGAGCCGGCCTCAACTGGTGGCAGTGGCTGATCGTGCTTGTGGGTTATGCCGGGATCGTTTATGTCATGTTCAGCGGCGCCCGCAGGCTGGAGGTGCGCCAGAATGAGGTGTACGGTGCCGATCCCGAGTATCAGGCATACATCAGGAAAGTCCCTATCATTCTGCCCTTTGTGCCCATCTACAGTGTAGAAAGGCACAAGTGGCTGGTGGCGTAATTGCGGCCTTCCTTACAACCTCGGACCTGGACCTGCCCCCTGAAAAAGCTACAAACAGTGCTCCCGGTCCTACAGAATTTGACCGACCGGGAGCAAAATAGGCCAAAAACGCTCCCAGTCCTACAGATTTTGACCGACCGGGAGCACCGGCCCCGAAGGGAGGGTTCCCTTCTCAAACCGGGCTTCATCCGGAGGGCAGGCGAAAGGGCGTTTAAAACGAAAACCGCCGACAAAGCTATTGCCGACGGTTTTTTATGCAGGGATCCGTGATTAGCGGATTTTCTTGTAACCGTACTGGGCGGTGTCGCCAAGTTCCATCTCGATCTTCATGAGGCGGTTGTACTTGCAGATGCGGTCGGTGCGGCTGAGGGAGCCGGTCTTGATCTGGCCGCTGTTGGTAGCAACTGCGATGTCGGCGATGGTGGTGTCCTCGGTCTCGCCGGAGCGGTGAGAAGTAACGGTGGTGTAGCCGTTGCGGTGTGCCATCTCGATAGCGTCGAGGGTCTCGGTAAGGGAACCGATCTGGTTCACCTTGATGAGGATGGAGTTACCAGCACCCATCTTGATACCCTTCTCGAGGTACTTCACGTTGGTCACGAAGAGGTCGTCACCCACGAGCTGGCAGCGGTCGCCGATAGCCTTGGTGAGCTTCACCCAGCCTTCCCAGTCTTCCTCGGAAAGACCGTCCTCGATGGAGTCGATAGGATACTTGGTGATGAGCTTCTCGAGGTACTTGATCTGCTGTTCGCTGGTAAGCCTCTTTCCGCGAGGATCCTTCTTCTTGCCGTCCTTGAGCTGCTTGTAGTCATAGTAGAACTTGCCGTCCTCGCCCTTGAAGCAGAACTCGGAAGCTGCGCAGTCCATTGCGATGGTGATGTCCTTGCCGGGCTCCAGACCTGCGGCCTTGATGGCCTCGATGATGCAGTCGAGAGCGTCGTCGATGCCCTTCAGTGCGGGAGCGAAACCGCCCTCGTCACCTACTGCGGTGGAGCATCCGCGGCCCTTGAGGACCTTCTGCAGAGCGTGGAAAACCTCAGCGCCCATGCGGACGGCCTCGGCCTCGTTCTGAGCGCCTACGGGACGGATCATGAACTCCTGGAAAGCGATGGGAGCGTCGGAGTGTGCGCCGCCGTTGATGATGTTCATCATGGGAACGGGGAGTACATAGGTGTTGGTGCCGCCGATATACCTGTAAAGAGGAATGTCGAGGTAGTTTGCCGCTGCGTGAGCGACTGCGAGGCTGACGCCGAGGATGGCGTTTGCGCCGAGTTTGCTCTTGGTAGGAGTGCCGTCGAGTTCGATCATGGTCTTGTCGATAGCCCTCTGCTCGAGAGCGGACATGCCGATGATGGCGGGAGCGATGATGTCGTTCACGTTGGCGACTGCCTTGAGAACGCCCTTGCCGCCGTAGCGCTTCTTGTCGCCGTCGCGGAGCTCGAGAGCTTCGTTCTCACCGGTGGAAGCTCCTGAAGGAACTGCTGCCACACCCTTGATGCCGGATTCGAGGATAACCTCTACTTCTACTGTCGGATTTCCACGTGAATCGAGGATTTCGCGACCTGTAACCTGAATAATTCTCATAATTTTATAATAAATTGAACATATTCGCTTAAAAAGCGGCACAAAATTACGAATTCTTTATAAGATTTCATAAAAACAACACTAAAATTATTATTCTTATATTTGTTTTTCGAACCATACGCCGAAACTGTCATGTCCCGCCGCGCCGCATTGATCATATCGCTCTTGCTCCTGCCCCTGTGGGGCCGGGCTGTAAACCTGCGGTTCCACGCTATGCCGGAGACATCTTACTACGGAGGCATCCACAGCATAGCCAAGGACAGCCTCGGACGTATCTGGTTCAGCGGGTTCGACGCCATTTATATGTATAATGGCGTTTCTTTCACCCTTATGAACGAGTACATCACCCGGCAGGCTCCGGAGCGATATTGGAGCATAGGCTGGCTGGTGACCGATAAAAACGGGGTGCTTTATGCTGCTACCAATCACGGCCTGCAGCGCTTCAATTGCGCGTACCATCGCTTCGAAAAGGCTCTGGACGGTAATATCGGGGCAATTGAAAAGACCTCCGACGGCACGGTCTGGATGATATGCGATGGAAGAATCACAGGTCTGGACGGTAAAGTCCTGCCACTCCCGGAAGGCTTGAATCCGGATCCTATGAAACTATCCCTTTCCTGCTCAGGAGAGCATTTGTACGTGGGTTCCGAAGGCCGTCTCTACAGAGGCTCTATAGGTGGAAACTGGGCCTTTTTCGGGGATTTTTCTCCCGGGCAGGTGGTAGATGTGAAGGAGGATAGTGAGCGTATTTACGTGCTTACGCTGTCCGACGGCCTTTACGAATGCGGGAACAGCGGCGATGTTATCCGGCGCTTTACCCTTCCGATTGAAAACGACCGTTCTTCCACTGCCAAGCAACTTTACCTCGACAGTGAAGGCAAGGTATGGGTTGCAACTCAGTATGGGCTGATGATTGTCTGCCCCAGAAGCGGGCGTACGGAACTGCTTCGGGCAAACCTGAAATATCCTTTCTCCCTTCCCACCAATTCCGTCTGGTCTTTCTTCCCGGATCCCGACGGCGGGGTGTGGGTGGGAACCTATGGCGGCAAACTTGCCTATGCCACCAGGGGGGACAGTGATGCAGGGTATTTTTTCAAGGCTACCCCCGGCGGTCTGGGGCACCCCATTGTCAGTGCTTTCTGCGAAGATAAGGAAGGTCATCTGTGGATAGGTACGGACGGTGGGGGCATTACCGTATGGGACAGGAACAAGGGCGATTTCCGGTATTATACCCAACAGGATGGAAGCGGCCTCAGTTCCAATATGGTGAAAAAACTGTGGACAGATAAAAACGGCACCATCTGGGCATCTTTCTTCAATTCCGGTGTACAGACCTTCGACAGCCGCAGCGGCCGTTTTCGCGCCCTGAGCATCACCCGCGGGCCGGACGACGACCCGCTCAGCGTCTATGATTTCGTGCCGGACGGCAAGGGAGGAATATGGATGTCCGACCCGGACTCCCGTTTCATGCACGCCAGTCTGGATAATGGAAAGATCAGCCGCCTAAGCAGCCGTCAGGTTCGCCAGGTGGAAACCTTCTTCAACGATGGGAAAGGGTGCTTGTGGCTGCTGACACATCAGGGCCTGCACGTGCTGGACGATTCTACCCTGGACGTCTTGAGAACCTATCGTCTGGAAGGGCAGTCCTACGCGGTTAACAACCTTTGCTGCTATTGCAGATGCTCCAATGGAGAGCTTCTGTTGGGCACCAAGGGCGGCGGGCTGAACGTTCTGGCCAAGGATGGAACCTACACCAATATCCCCCTTAACGGACGCACCGTGTTCGGAATAGTGGAGGATCCAGTATCGAAGGAAGTCTGGTTCAGTACAGACGAGGGACTGTTCCGCAGGACCGACGGGCGCATCGTGCCATCCACTCTCAATACTCCCAGCCACTGTGGTGCGTTCTACGTCCGCTCTGCTTTTGTGAGTTCCAAGGGAGAACTGATGTTCGGAGGCACCGATGGTTTCATCCTTTTCCGTCCTGGAGACATTCGCACCAACCAGCACAAGAGCGTGGTTTTCTTTACGGATGTGCGGGTTAATGCCAGTCCGGTCCCGACAGAACAATACATAGGGACGAATAAGAGCCTTTCGCTCAATCACAGGCAGTCCAATATCGCTCTCGGATTTTCTTCCGACAGTTATCTTCACGCCGAAAACAACCGCTATGCGTGCCGCCTGGTGGGGTTGTCGGATGAGTGGACAACCCTTGATCCGGGGCAGAATACAATGCGTTATTATGACTTGAATCCGGGCAGTTATCGTTTCGAAGTCAAGGCATCGAACAACGATGGCCTGTGGGGAGACAGTGTCACTGCAATGGAGTTGACCATACATCCAAGTCCTTTCCTCTCCTGGTGGGCACAAATGCTCTACGCTATCATCGTGCTGGCCCTGATATACCTGGTATGGCGCTTTTTCACCAATAAGAAGATATATCGCCACGAGCTTGAGATGGAGAAGTTGAAGGAGAAGAATATGCAGGAACTGTCGCGGGCCAGAATCAAGTTCTTTACCAATATCTCCCATGACCTGAAGACTCCGCTTACTCTCATAGTGGATCCACTGCGCAAACTCAAGGAGCGCCTTCCGGAGGATTCTCCGGCCAACAAATATGCGGTTCACATCGAGAGAAATGTATCCCGGATCCAGCGAATGATAGGGCAGTTGCTGACCTTCCGTGAGATAGAGAGCAATAAAGTGACCCTGAATCCTGTGGGCGGCGATCTGGTGAGTTTCCTGCGCAGCATTTTTTCCCTTTTCGAGATATATGCCGACCGCAAGGGTATAGAAATGGATTTCCGTTCCCAATCGGACAGCTATCCTTGTCTTTTCGACCATGAAGTGATAGAAAAGATATTTACCAATATTTTCTCCAATGCCGTAAAATATACGGTTGAGCAAGGATCCATAGTGCTGCAGATCAAGGAGTCCGGCAGCGGGATAGTGGAGGTGAGCGTCTCCAACACCGGAAACGAGATTCCAGAAGACAAACTGTCGCAAATATTCGAGGCTTTCAATCGCACGCGCGAATTCCAGCCCAGTTTCGAGACCAGTACTGGATTGGGGCTGGCAATCGTCAAAGAGCTTGTAGATGAGATAGGCGGCAAAATCAGCGTGAGTTCAGGCAATGCGCAGGTGGTGTTTACCGTCAGCATGCCTCTTCCTCCTGCACCCCATTCCTTGTCTGCCGAAGGAGATGAATCTCTTTCTTATGGTTTTGTGGAGAAAGAAGTGGACGCCCTCATCGAGGAACTGGATGTCAGTGAACAGGCTGCCGACCAATCCCGCAAGGCGCACACGATAGTGGTCATAGATGACGATGAACAGCTCCGCTCTTATCTTCAGGAACACCTGTCCGCCCGTTTCAACGTATACTCCTCTGCCGATGGGGCGGACGGAATCGAAAAGGTGGACAAGGTCCATCCAAATTTGGTCATCACAGATCTGATGATGGGAGATACGGACGGATTCGAAGTGTGCCGCCACCTTCGCGGCAGCCTCAAATCCAGCCATATCCCTGTAGTCGTCCTTTCGGGCAATGGAGATATGAAGGTGAAAGCGATGGAAAGCGGAGCCAACGTATTCATAGAGAAGCCATTCGATATGGAGTTCCTGCTTTCGCAGGTGGACGGACTCTTGAGGATGCAGGAAGAACTCCGGAACTATTATTCGAAGAAGTTCGTGGCAGAGCCGTCCAAACTGGTCATATCCTCTATGGACGAAGCCCTTCTCTCCAAGGCGATGGATGCCATAGAGAAGAATATGGACAACAACGAATACGACGTGGACGAATTCGTCTACGATATGGCGGTCGGCCGTACTATCCTCTATCAGAAGATCAAGGATATAACCGGAATGTCCATCAAGGAGTTTATCCTGGATATCCGGCTGAAACGCGCGGCGCAGTTGCTGAAGGACTCCGACCTCACCATTTCCGAGATATCGGACCGAACCGGATTTGCCAATCCGAAGTATTTCAGCGTCTGCTTCAAGCGGCGCTACGACATTTCTCCTTCCGACTTTAAGAAGCAAGAAAATCCCGCTTAGAACGCACTCTGTGGGGGTGTGTACAAAATGAAACCATTTCCGTACGAACTAGGGAAGTGGTTTTTATTCATATTATTTACCTTCGCATCAAAACACGAAACAAAGGCCAATGAATCGTTTCACTAAACTCTTGATAATCGCAGCAGTCTGCCTGCCTGCCGCAGTCTCTTGCAACTCCGGAAAAGTTGTTTTCACCCCAGACACCGAAACCGTCCTCCGCAATCCGCTGAACGGCTGGGTAATGTATCTCCGCAGGGACTGGGACGAAAACTTCTGGGAACGCAACGGCTACGACTCAATGCCCACATCTACCGGCGAGACGGTAAAAGTCAGCGATTATGCCAACACGGCTTACGTCCGCACCAGTTGGTTGGCATTCGAGCCCGAAGAAGGTAAATATGCCTGGCTGGATCCGGATTCCAGGCTCAACAAACTCTTCCAATCCATTCTGGACAGGGGGATGAAGCTGAGTTTCCGCATTGTCGTGGATGGCCGTGATCAGCGTCAGAACACCCCCGACTATGTTTTCGATGCAGGTGCAGAATATTTCACGTCGATGGTCGGCAGGAACGAGGTCCGCACTCCTTATCCGGACGACCCGGTTTTCCAGGCAAAATACGGAAAGTTCATAGAGGCTCTCGCCGCCGAATATAATGATATCGACAAGGTGGATTTCATCGACGCCTATGGCCTTGGCAAATGGGGAGAGGGGCACAGCCTCATCTACAAGGATCCTACCAAGAACAGCGAGGTGATGCAGTGGATAACCACCCTCTACGCCCGGACTTTTACCGAAGTTCCCCTCGTGATCAACTACCATCGCCTGATAGGGGAGCCCAGCGCAAATGGCTGGGGGCCCGTGTCTGAGGTTTCCGAAAGGCTTCTGCGTCAGGCAATCGCCAACGGCTACAGCCTCCGCCACGATGCATTCGGGATGAATGGTTATTATCAGCAGTGGGAAAAAGAATTTGCGGCGGAATGGAATTTCAAGCGTCCCATCATCATGGAAGGAGGATGGATTACCGCAGCGCATCACCGTTATTGGACGGATCCTTCCGGAGAATACCGGGAAGGGCATTCCGAGGATGTGCGCAAGGGAGAGTTCAAGGCAGCTCAAGAGGCGCGCGTAAATATGATGGACCTGCGCGTGAACGATGAAGTCCGCTCCTGGTTCGGCCAGGAGTTCGAACTCGTGAAGCGCTTTGTGGCGGAAGGCGGATACAGGCTTTATCCCGTTTGGATAAAAGCTCCATCCAAGGCTTCCGGCAGCATAAAATTGGAATATGAGTGGAAAAACATGGGCTGGGGATACTGCCCGGTAAACATTCCTCAGTGGGATTGGCGCTATACCGTGGGCTTTGCTCTTCTGGATGAGGCAGGCCAGCCCGTGCAGAAATGGGCCTCCGACGACACAGACCTTGCCACCTGGTTGAAAGAGTCGGTAAACCGTTACAGCCAGACTTTGGCCCTGGACGATGTGCCGGCTGGCACATACACCCTCGCCACCGCTCTCGTGGACAGGCGCAATGCCCTGGACCCCGGGCTCGATGTTGCGGTGGATCCTTCACTGAAAGTTAACGGATGGGTCAAAGTCCGCCAGATAGAGATAAAGTAGCCAATGAAGAAGATTATCAGCATAATTGCGATTTCGGCAATGGTCTGCCTTGGCTGCGGGAAAGAAGAAAAACCCGCAGGCGGAAGCACCGAAACGAATATGGAGCAGGTCAAAATCACTCCGGACCGCACTTCCATTATCAAGAATCCTCTTACCGGATGGGTCCTGTATGTGGGAAGGCAGTGGAATGATACTTTCTGGGCGTCGCAGGGGTACGATTCAATGCCGGCCGGCGATGGCACCGTGGTCAAGGTCAGCGACTACGCCACCTGCGCCTATCTTCGCACCAGTTGGAGAAATCTGGAACCCACCGAAGGGAATTATGTGTGGAAGGATGCGAATTCCAATTTCAGCAAACTGGTCAAAACGCTGAGGGACAGGGGCCTGAAAATGAGTTTCCGAATCGTCGTGGACGGCCGGGACCAGGGCCTCAATACTCCGGAATATGTGTTCGATGCCGGCTGCTCCTATTACACGGACGGCTCACACCTCACTTGGAAATGCCCTTATCCCGACGACCCCGTGTTCCAGCAGAAATATGCAAAGATGCTGAGGGCCTTCGGCGAGGAGTTCAACGATCCCGATAAGACGGAATTCGTCGACGGCTACGGTCTGGGACTCTGGGGAGAAGGACACACGCTGGTCTATAAGAACAATGCAAACAAGGCCTCGGTTTTCGACTGGATCACCGATCTCTATCTGGAAGCATTCAGCAAGATTCCCCTCGTTATGAACTATCACAACACCATAGGGGATTCTGTGAACGACAACAAACTCAAACCCGATACCGAAGAACTGCTGGACAGGTGCGTGAATAAGGGATACAGCCTTCGTAACGATGCTTTTGGAATGCACACCTACTACACGTCCTGGCATAAGAGTTACGCTTCCAAGTGGTTCTTCAAGCGCCCTATAGTTATGGAAGGCGGATTTGTGCTGAACACCCACAGATTCTGGATATACCCCGAGGATGGATATCGCGAGGGGCATCCCGAAGATGTGCGCAAAGGTGAATATGACCAGTCGGGAGAGAATCACGTGAATATGATGGATTTCCGGACAAACGGCGAAGTGCAGTCCTGGTTCAAGGATGCGTTCGACCTGGTGAATAAATTCATCCAGGAAGGCGGCTACCGCCTCTATCCGGATTTGATTTCCGTGCCCGTCGAAGCGGTCCACGGAGCAAAAGTCACGCTCTCTCATCGCTGGATCAACCTCGGCTGGGGATACTGTCCCACCAATATCCCTCAGTGGAACCAGAAATACAAGGTGGCATTTGCCCTTCTCGACAAGGCAGACGGCAGTATTGTGAAAACCTTTGTCGTGGAGGATTCGGACCTGTCGCAGTGGCTGCAGTCCAAGCCTGTCACTTATAATACCGAACTCACCCTCAACGGCTTCCCCGCCGGGCAGTACTTATGGGCGGTTGGTGTCGTGGACCGCACCAAGAACGACGCCATCGGAATCAATCTTTCCGTGAAGAAGGATTTCCTTACTGCCGACGGATGGGTCAAAATCAAAGAAGTAACTATCAAACAATAATAACTATTATGAAAAGAATCCAAAGTTCAATGAAGATCTTTGCAACTTTGTGGCTGATGCTCGCTACGGTGTCGGCATTCGCGCAAAATGCGAAGGTCTCCGGTGTCGTATCCGATGAGAATGGCGAGCCCTTGATGGGTGCAGCCGTGATTGTGAAGGGCACCACGACTGGAACGACGACCGGGCTCGACGGTGACTTCACCCTTGAGTATCCCCAGGGCGCTACGCTTACGGTATCGTTCATCGGTTATCTGGAAAAGGATGTGGTCCCTGGCAACAGGAGCCACATCGAAGTCTCCCTCGAACCTGACACCAAACTCCTCGACGAGGTCGTGGTTATCGGTTATGGCACAGTGAAGCGCAAGGACCTCACCGGTTCCGTCGCATCCGTGCGCGGCGAAGACATCGAAGCCAAGAAGACCACTACCCTTTCCACCGCCCTACAGGGAGCTCTTTCCGGTGTGATGGTCACCCGCGACAACTCTGCTCCGGGTGCTTCGGCAGGTTCCATCCGTGTCCGCGGTATCACCACCATCGGCACTTCCGATCCTCTTTATATAGTGGACGGCGTGCAGGTGAGCAGCATGGATTACGTGAATCCTTCCGACGTGCAGAGCATCTCCGTGCTGAAGGATGCTGCGGCCGCCTCCATCTATGGATCCAAGGCTGCTGCGGGCGTCATCCTCATCACCACCAAGCGCGGCGACAAGTCCGACCTCAGCCTCACCTACACGGGTGAGTTCGGCCTGGAAATCCCTACGGCAGAGCCTGATATGGTGGGTGTAACCCGCTTCCTCGAGATGTCGAACGAGCTTCTTTACAACGACAACAACACCGCAGGATTCTTCCAGCTCTACACCGCCGACCAGATCAAGAACTGGGTGAAGTACAATGAAACCGACCCCAACCACTATCCCATCACGGACTGGAGGGGCCTGATGATGAAGGATTATGCACCCCGCACCACACATCAGGTTTCTGTTTCGGGCGGCAACGAGCTCGTGCGCACCAAGGTTTCCCTCTCCTACGATCAGGTGGATGGCCTTTATGACGGCCGCGGATTCCAGCGCTATATGCTCCGCACCAACAACGACTTCACCATCATCAAGGACAAACTGAACGCGTCCCTCGACATCAACATCCGTCGCGGAAAGAGCCGCAGCACCGTCTACGGCCCCTTCAGCGATATGCGCAAGACCCCTGCAGTCTATGCGGCGATGTGGGATGACGGCCGCATTGCGGAAGGCAAGTCCGGTGCTAACCCATATGGGTTGCTGCTGAACGGCGGCCGCACCACTTCCTGGAGCACCCAGATCGGCGGTAAAGGCTCCCTCGAATACAAGCCGATCAAGGACCTCAGCATTCAGGGTGTCATTTCTCCCTTCATCAACTACACCAAGACCAAGCAGTTCAAGAAGGCGGCTTTCTACACCCTTATGGACAACCCCGATGCATTCGGCGGCTGGCTTGAGGGCGGCGGCACCACCTATGCTACCAACAAACTCAGCGAGACCCGCAACGACAACTATAACGTGACCACCCAGGTGCTTGTGAATTACAGGCACACCTTCGGAGAGAAGCATAACTTCAGCGCGATGGGCGGTTTCGAAAACTATGTGATGAAGAGCGAATCCCTCACCGCGGCCCGCGACCAGTATGAACTCACCCAGTATCCTTACCTCAACATCGGTCCCGAGGATTTCATGGAGAACTCCGGCAGCGGCAGCGAATACACTTCCAATTCCTTCTTCGGCCGAGTGATGTACGACTACGACGGCCGCTATCTCCTGCAGGCCAACGTGCGTCGTGATGCATCTTCCCGCTTTGCGAGAGATTACCGCTGGGGCACCTTCCCATCCGTATCCGCAGGTTGGGTCATCAGCGAGGAAGACTTTATGCAAGGTATGAAGCCCGTGCTCTCCTTCCTCAAGTTCCGCGCAAGCTGGGGTATGCTCGGTAACGAGCGCATCGGAAGCAACTACTTCCCCTATCTCGCCCTCATAAACTTCGGCGACGCTCTCTTCTACAAGGATGGTGAGGTATCTTCTTCCAAGACCGCTTCTCAGCGCGCCCTTGCGGTTGAGGATATCACTTGGGAAACCACCACATCCCTGGACTTCGGCTTAGACGCAACCCTTCTTGACAGCCGCCTGTCCGTGGGATTCGACTGGTACACCAAGAAGACCGACGGCATGCTCCTCTCCATCGAGATCCCCTGGGCCATGGGTTACAACAACCCCAGCACCAATGCCGGTAAGATGAGCACCCGCGGATGGGATCTCGAACTCGGCTGGCACGACCGCAAAGGCGACTTCATCTACAGCGTGAGCGTCAACGTGTCCGACTTCCTTTCCAGGATCGACTACCTGAACGATGCCGACATCATCGGCAGCAGCACCATCCAGCGTGCGGGTGAGTACTACAACGCCTACTACGGATACGTTTCCGAGGGGCTCTTCCTCACCCAGGAAGATGTGGACAACTCCGCCACGCTCAACAACTCCGTGGCAGTCGGTGATATCAAGTACAAGGATATCTCCGGTCCCGACGGAGTTCCGGACGGAAAGATCTCCCCTGAATACGACCGCGTGGTTCTGGGCAACCAGTTCCCCCGCTTCCAGTTCGGCGGCAACATCAACCTCGCCTACAAGGGATTCGACTTCTCGATGGCCTTCCAGGGCATAGGCAAGAAGAACTCCTACTTGGGCTCTGCCATGGTGCAGCCCCTGCGCGATAACTATGGCAACATCCCCGCCATCATCGACGGCAAGTATTGGAGCCCCTTCAATACCGACGCCGAAAACGCCGCGGCAAAGTATCCCCGCCTTACCAAGGTCGGCATTTCCAACAACTATGCTATCTCCGACTACTGGATGTTCAATGGTGCATATTTCCGCCTGAAGAATGTCACTTTCGGATATACGCTTCCTTCCAAGTGGACCTCGGTCGCCGGCATGAAGAAGGTACGCCTCTATGTGAGCGCCTCCGACCTGTTCTCCATCAGCAACTATCCTAAGGGATGGGATCCGGAAATGGGTTATACTTCATATCCTATCACGACCTCCGTCCTCGCAGGTGTTACCGTCAAATTCTAAAAGCGCGACATCATGAAAAAGTCTATAATCATACTTTCCGCCGCCCTTGCACTCGCATCCTGCGTTTCCATGGATATGACTCCACTCAGTCAGGGCAACAGCGACTCCTGGTACACCACCGAGACCGAATTGAACATGGCGGTCAATGAATTCTATGTGCTGGGCTATTGGGACTACCTCCTTCCTCAGGAACAGTGGTCCGATAACTTCACCTACCGCAATACCAACCGCAATGACATCCTCAATGGGACTGTCAACGGACAGACCTGGGATTCCTATGTCATTTGGCAGCAGGCCTACAAACTCATCGCCCGTGCGAATTCCCTGCTGGACAAGATCGACCGCGCCCGCGAAAAGGGCATGGCGGAGGATCAGGTCAAGCGCTACGAGGCCGAGGCATACTTCGCCCGTGCCTGCAAGTACGGCGACCTGCTCACCTTCTTCGGCGATGTTCCCTACATCGACACCTATCAGACCATTCAGGAGGCAATGAATAACGGCCGCACTGCGAAAGCCACCGTCATCGAGAAGATGTATGCCGACTTCGACAAGGCTATCGAGTCTCTTCCCTCCGACTGGGGCACGAACGCCGTGCACGCCACCAAGGGTGCCGCTTATGCGATGAAGGCCCGCTATGCCCTTTATATGGGTGACTGGGCTACCGCCGCCGAGGCTGCCGACAATTGCATCAAGCTCAAGAACTACACTCTCGAAGCCGACTATGCCGATATCTTCTGGCAGAGCACCGGCCTCATCAAGGAGAAGATATTCGCGATTCCCCGTTCCATCGAAAGCAGTGTTGTGCTGGAACAGTGGTATGTGAACAACTCCCTGCCCCGCAATGCTGGCGGATATGCTGCCTATACCCCTTCCTGGGATTTGTTTGCAGCATACCTCTGCACCGACGGCAAACCCATCGATGAATCTCCTCTCTTCGACAGCCTGAATCCCTTCAAGAACAGGGATCCCCGCTGCGCCAAGACCATAGTTGAATTCAATACCCAGCACTGTGGTTTTGATTTCGATCCTTCACCCGCAGCCACCCAGGTATACAACTACAGCACCGGTGCCAAGCAGTCCAATCAGGACAGTCGCGCAGTGAATCAGTATGCCAGCTACAACGGCCTCATTCTCAAGAAGGGCGTCGATGCCAGTTGGACCGAGAACGGCAAGCAGGTACAGAACGACTATATAATTATGCGATATGCAGATGTCCTTCTTATGTACGCCGAAGCCAAGATCGAGCTGAACCAGATCGATGCCAGTGTGCTGGATGCCATCAACCAGGTGCGCGCCCGTGCCTACGGCGTCAGCGCATCTTCGGTTGCTCTTTATCCTGCAGTCACATCCACCGATCAGGCTACTCTCCGCAAGACCGTGCGCCTCGAGCGCCGCGTAGAACTCGCTTTCGAAGGCCTGCGCTACCGCGACCTCATCCGCTGGCGTCTTGCAGAAAAGGCTCTCAACAAGTATAACTACATCAACCTTGCTCCCACCGACTGCCTCGAAAAGGTGGTGAACAAGGGCTTCTGGTTCTGGGGGATGACTCCTCAGATTGACGAGGACGGAATGGCGGACTTCGCTCCGCTGAAGGCTGCCGGCCTGTGCGAAGAGGGTGCCAAGCGCAACTTCCCTGCACGCCAGTATCTCATGCCTATCCCTACTCACGACATCGAACTATCGAATAACAATTTGACCAACAATGAAGGCTATTGATACAATGAAAACAATATCCAAAATAGCATTTGCCGCTCTTGCCTTGCTCTCCGCAGCAGCCTGCAACAAGCACGAAATCGACAATAAGAAGTCGAACTACAATGCCACGATGGAAATCTCGGCATCTCAGGACATCGTGATTCTGAAAGAGGATGCTCCCGACGAGGTAGCCCTGACCGTTACCTGGACGCCGGCCTACGATTATGGCAGCGACTTCATAATGACTTACCAGTATTCCGTTGAGGTGCCTTCATCCAAAGCATCGGCAATCAGCGAATACGAAGATGACGGTGTATTTACCCGCAGTTACACCAACAAGCAGTTGCACGATATGCTGGTCAGTCATTTCGGCCAGCTCACCAGCACCATGGCACAACTGAAGTTCAGCGTCACGGCCACATACACCGGCCCCAGGATCGTGATTCCGGATATGTCTTCAGTCACCATCCCTGTCAAGACTTATGGTCCCAAGCAGTTCGCCGCGGACAAGGTCTTTATGGCAGGCACCGCAGTCGGCGCGAATCCCGTCGAACTCAGCCCCAGCGCCGGAAACTCCGAACTGTATGTCTTCAACGGCAATCTGACCGCAGGAAAACTCAATTTCCCAGTGGAGTACGGCGACGAGAACAATGTGATAGTTCCTGCCTCCGGCAAGGATGAGGCCGTCACCGGAGATGCCCAGCCCGCCGCTGCCAAGGAAGGCACCGAGACTGCGGCCTGGATAATCCCCACCTCCGAGAGCTACCGCGTGACCTTAAATTTTACCACTCAGTCTGTGACGGTGATTCCTTCCTCACAGATCTTTGAGGTAGATTCCCTCTTCCTCGCAGGCTCAGCCCTCGATAAGGAAATCAAGATCGAACCCACGCTGGAGAATCCGGCTGTCTATGCCTTCCGCGGCGAACTCAAGGCCGGAAGCCTCTATCTGCCCGTGAGTTTCAACGAGGCGAAGACGCTCTCCATCGTCCCCGCAGGCGACTCGCACGACATCGCCGACGGCACCGCCGTGGCATTCGGCCAGGCCCTTACCACCCAGACTGGTGCCAAGTACTGGACCGTTCCTGCGGATGGCGTCTATCGTATTGTAGTGGATACCGATGCCAAGACCATCAAGATCTACTCGCCCGCGACCGATCCCAAAACACCGTAGACAAGATCAATCCCTACACCATGGAGGTTACCGAGCTTTGGATGTGGGGTGGATTCAACGCAGCGGACAAGGACTCCGACCTCAAGGCGGGTTTCCAGCGTAAGTACACTCTCAAGCAGAGCCTTGCTAATCCCGCCGTGTTCGTTTACAAGGGTGATGCCCTGCCTCGCAAGAGCGGGAACTACAACTCCAAGAACTCTGTCACCGGCGCAACCTCCGGTGCCGCCTGGCTCACCTTCCTCGTGACCAGCCTCGAGAACAACGTCTATGCCTTCGGTTCCACCGCGGACGCCAAACGTAACGACCACACCGGCACCGTAGAACCCGCCCTTGGTGAGACCGTAGACGGAATCGGCGGCCAGGGAGACCACCGTTACTCCTACTTCGTGATTCCTGAAGGCGCGAACTTCGTGATAGTAGACCTTTCCGAGATGTCCGACGAGGTCAGCCCCGCAAACAACACTGCAGTAAATGCGAAAGTCACATTTGATAAACGATAACCAAATGAAAAAGATTCAAAAGAGGAGTTACGCTGCTCCTGAAACAGTATCCGTAGAATTGGAACCCAATTCCGTTCTATGTGCGAGTGAATTCACCACGCTTATGTGGGTGGATGATGTTGTAATTGTTAACACTACAGACGATTTTGCGCTATGAGAAAGAGTGTTTATTTGTTAGCAGTGTTGTTCGCGATAGCAACAGCATGCTCAAAGGAAGTTGCAGAAACCCCTTATTACGGAGAGGATGTTAATCCGAATGCGCCGGTATTCAAAGCGGGAATTGAAACAAAAGCTACGCTCAATGTGGTCAACTCTACAACTGCAAAGGTCAATTGGGCAAACGGTGATGGTCTAACCATCTGGAATGGAACCCAGACCGCAGCCTATTCCACCACTGATTCCGGCTCTTCTGCCACATTTACAACAGGGGATGAATTCAGCGCCGCCGCAAATTATGTGGCCATCTATCCTGCAGATGGTTCTGCAGTGTTCTCTGCAGGCAGTGTCACGACTACTTTGCCTGCTGCCCAGACAGCAGTAGCCGGCACTTTCGACCCTGCTGCAAGCATTGCAGTTGCTACATCAACAAGTACATCGTTGAGTTTCAATAATCTCGTTACTTATGTCCAGTTCACTGTCCCTGCCGGAATGGATGACCTGACATCAGTAAGCTTCAAGGGCAATGCAGGCGAAAAAGTGGCAGGTGCGGTAACAATTGATACTGCAACTCCCGCCCTTACGGCAACAGGCTCTGCTACTGCCACTTTGTCCGGCTCTTTCACCGAAGGCGAGACTTATTATCTGGCGGTTGCTCCTGGCAATTATGCGTCTGGATATACTCTAACTATCGTAAGAGATTCGGATACTTATGAAATGAAATCCACAAAGGATGTGACTTTCGTTCGCTCAAATTCCCGCAATATCGGAGAGTTGTTTACTGAAGGTATGGGAATCGTTCTTGGAGGTTCTGCGGTGGCTTCGCCTGTTACTATGAAGCAGACACTTGAAAACGATAATCTCTATGCTATTGTTGTGGATTTGGTCGCTGGTCAACTCACTCTGACTACCAATTTTTCCAACCAGGCGATAGCTCCTGTATCTGGTCACGACTTTAACGATGGAACAACCACTGCGGTTAATTATTCCGCTCCTGCAGCGGATAAGTATATTACTATCGCAACTGACGGAAAGTATCGCGTAATTTTCGACAAGTCTGCAAAGACAGTTACAATTCAGTCTCCTGCAACGTTTGTTGCAAATCGTAAAGCAACATACAACAATACTGTTGACAAGATTAATCCTTACACTCAGGACGTGACTGAATTATGGATGTGGGGCGGATTTAATGGATTCGCTAAGGATGAAGACTTAAAGGCAGGATTTCAGAGGAAATACCGTCTGTTGCAAAGCGCAGCAAATCCCTATTTGTTTGTATACTATGGAACAAATATTCCACGTTCAAGCGGAGCATACAATTCCAAGAATGTTGATGATGATAACAAAACAACAGGTTCTGCTTGGTTGACTTTCCTTGTTACGAGTTTGGAGAATAATGTATTTGCTTTCGGATCAACCGCAGGTGCGAAGAGAAACGATCATACTGGTAGGGTTAATTGCGTCCTGGATACAGAATATGATAGTGTTGGTGGACAGGGAGATAATAGGTATGCATATTTTGGAGTTCCTGAAGGAGCAAACTATGTTCAGGTTGAGATAACCAGTGTCGGAGCAAAGAATGAGACAGCTTCAGCAAAGGTTACCTTTAAAAGAAAATAGTTTACTCACAGAATTCACTTAATTTGTTTTCGGACCAGGTACTCACATAACCAAGGAAAACAATGAGATTTTTCAGAACAATAGCCTTTGCCGCCCTGGCTGCCATCACACTGGCAGCCTGCGGCGAGAAGGGCGGTGGCGGCGGGGACAATCCCAAGACGCCCGAGAACACTGCGGTCAGCATTGCGCCGGACCGCACCACGATGTACCGCAATCCTTTCAACGGCTGGGTAATCTACTCTGGCCTTGGAGACGGTCTTGCCGACAATTTCTGGGAAATCTACGACAACTTCCCGTCCAAGGTCGGCAACATCAAGGTGTCCGATTATGCGAACACCCTGCTGATCCGTTCGTATTGGAGCCAGGCTGAGCCCGAGGAGGGTCTTTACTTCTGGGATACCGCCTGCAACACCAAGCCTGCACAGCGTTTCCGCATGCTTCGCGAAGGCGCCCGCCAGCGCGGCCTGAAGCTGATATTCCAGCTTCGTGCCGACAGCCGGGACCTTCACGTGAACGCTTGCCCGGACTACGTGAAGACAAAGGGTGCCAAGGGCTTCGAGTCTACCACGGGATCCACCAAAGTATGGACCCCGTACCCCGACGACCCCATCTTCCAGCAGTGCTACGAGAAGTTCCTGCGTGCCTTCGCCAAGGAGTTCAACAATCCGGACGAACTGGACTGGATGGGCTCCTGGGGCATTGGCAAGTGGGGAGAATACCACACCTGCATCTATTCGACCGGTGACGAGAAACCCCGCGAACCCGTGTTCGATTACTTTACGGACCTCTTCCTGGAGATCTTCGACAAGGTTCCCATCTGCATAAACTTCCATAAATCCATCGGCACCGGCAGCGGCGACAAAACCGACCCTGACAGCCAGCGCCTGGTGCAGAAAGGCATCGACAAGGGCCTCTGCCTCACCAGCGGAGCCTTCGGCATGCACGGCTACTACGGCACCTGGGAGAAGAACTTCATCCACAGCCAGAAATGGAAGGTCCCCATCCACGCCGAAGGCGGATGGGTGAGGGCCTCCCACACGCTGGCAGCCATCAACAACGACGGTTACGCAGACTGGGCGGAAGTGCGCCGCGGAGAGTTCGATGATGCCCGTGACGGCTGTGTGAACACCATGGACTTCCGCTACAACTCCAACTACACCATGGGTGAGACCTGGTCGTGGTTCAACGAGGCCTACGACCTGGTGCAGGAAGCCATCCAGACCCAGTTCTACAGGCTTTATCCGGACCGCATCTCCGTTCCTGAAAAGGCATACTCCGGCGGCCCCGTGAGCATCGTACACCGTTGGAACAATCTCGGCTGGGCCTATTGCCCCACCAACATCAAACCCTATAAAGACAGGTTCAAGACGGCATTCGCACTCCTGAATCCCGCCAACGGGGAACCAGTGCACATCTTCTACGATGAGGATGCCAAGCCCTGCGACTGGACCTACGGCACGCCCAAGTCCTATACTTTCAGCACCTCCCTTTCGGGCGTTGAAAAGGGCACCTATGTCTGGGGTGTAGCTATCCTGGACGTGACGAAGAAAAAGCCCGGAATCAGTCGGGAAAAGCTCGTTATCTGGAAGAGGAAAAGAAAATGAGGATGACTGAGGTCAAACAGGATATCCTGTATGTGAGAATGCTCGGCAGCTTCTCCATACAATGGAACGGAAAGCTGATCGCCGGCGGTTCCAAAGCCAGCGAGTCACAACTGACGTCCCTTTTGCAGATCCTGATCCATAACCGCGCCCGCGGCGTACCCAGGGACCGCCTGGAGGAACTGCTGTTTGAAGACCGCGACATGGCGAATGTGCACCATGCTTTGCAGAGTGTCATTTACAACACGAAAAAGAAGCTGCAGAAAGCGGGACTTCCTCCTGCAAACTACATCGAGCAGCGGAAAGGTGTGTTTTTCTGGACCGAAGAGATTCCCCTGATCGAGGATGCGGCGGAATTCGAACGGCTATGCCGTGAAGCGGAAGCAGAAGAGAATCCTGAAGTTAAAATTGCGCTTTATCAGGAGGCTGCACACTGGTATACCGGCGAATTCCTCCCAAATCAGACGGCAGTGATCTGGGCGGCGCAGGAGGCGAGGCGCCTGAAGGAAATGTTCTGCGCCTGTGTGGAACACGGAGCTGCCATGCTGCGGCAGAACCAGGACTACTTCCAACTCGAAGAGCTCGGGTTGCTGGCCTCGAAGATCGATCCGCTGGCGGACTGGGAAACCTTGACCATGGAGGCGATGGTTTCACTTGGCCGATATGAGGA
>ONFK01000015.1 GCA_900317065.1 uncultured Bacteroidales bacterium | reverse complement strand
TATGAGACCCTTTTCATAGAGACTCTGCGCCAGACGCATGGTGGTGCTGACCGGCAGGTGAAGCTTGCGGGAAGCCTCCTGCTGAAGCGTCGAGGTGGTGAAAGGCGGGGCGGGATAGCGGGTGCCGTCGGTCTTGTCTACGGCTGCGATCGAATACCTTGCCCCGATGCTGTCCTTGAGGAAGCCGGATGCGTCTTCCGCATTCGTGAAACGGGTTTCCAGAATTCCCTTGAGCTGTGCTCCGGAGGGACTGGTGAACTGCCCTTCGACCCTGTAGTAGGGCTCCGGCCTGAAAGCCATTATCTCCCTTTCGCGGTCGACTACCAGGCGGAGCGCGACGCTTTGGACGCGTCCGGCGGAAAGCCCGCGGTTGATTTTCTTCCAGAGTATCGGAGAGAGCTCAAAGCCGACGAGGCGGTCGAGCACGCGCCTGGCCTGCTGCGCATTCACCAGATTCATATCCACATCCCTTGGATTGTCTATGGCACGGAGAATGGCGTCTTTCGTGATTTCGTGGAATGCGATGCGCCGGGTGCGGCTTCTGTCAAGCCCGAGAGTCTCCATGAGATGCCAGGAAATGGCCTCTCCCTCGCGGTCTTCATCGGAAGCGAGCCACACCACGTCGGCCTCCCTGGCAAGTTTGTTCAATTCGGCGACCACCCTCTTCTTGTTGTCCGGAATGACGTATTCGGGTGTGAAACCTCCTTTTATATCGATGCTCAGCTGCTTTTCCTGCAGATCCCTGATGTGGCCTTCGCTGGCCTTTACCGTGAAGCCCGAGCCCAGGAAACGCTGAATTGTCCTGGCCTTGGTGGGCGACTCTACTATTACAAGATTTCCCTCCATAACATTCAATTTTCTGCAAAGTAAAACACAAACTCGCTAATTTTCAAAATTTGTCGCCAAAAAAATTTACCTTTGTAATTCTAATCGAAGATTAAAAAATGGAAGACGCAACGAAGAAAAAAATAATAAAGTGGTTCTGGATACTGGTCACCGCGCCCTTCGCCCTGATCCTGTTCCTCCTGCTGCTCGTGTGGATGTTCGCAAAGATCCCTTCCTTCGAGGAGCTCGAGCACCCGGACAGCAAGCTTGCCACGCAGGTGATTGCAGACGGGGGTGAAGTGCTCACCACCTTCCATATAGAAAACCGTACTTTTGTCAGCTACGACGAGCTTTCTCCCAACCTTGTCGCGGCCACCATCGCAACCGAAGACGCACGTTTCCGCAAGCACTCCGGCATCGACACGAAGGGCCTTGTCCGCGTGGCGGTAAAGACGATACTGATGCGGGACAGCAGCCAGGGCGGCGGTTCTACGATAACCCAGCAGCTCGCGAAGACCCTTTATCCCCGCAAGGAGGGAGTCGGCAAGATAGGAATGGTGTGGATAAAGCTCAAGGAGTGGATCACCGCCGTCAAGCTCGAACGCAACTACACCAAGGACGAGATACTCGTGATGTATCTGAATTCCGTGTTCTTCGGCAGCAGCGCCTACGGCATACGCGCCGCATCCGAGACCTTTTTCGACAAACTTCCCTCCGAACTTAGCGTAGAGGAGGCCGCCACCCTCGTGGGAATGGTCAACAAACCCACCCGCTACAATCCTGTCATCAATCCCGAACGCGCCCTGGGGCGCCGCAACTTCGTGATAGGCCGGATGGCGAAAAACAAGTATATTTCCAAGGCGGAGGCCGATTCCATCCAGCAGATACCCATCAACCTCATCTATCAGGTCCGGGACCACAATGCCGGGCTCGCCCCCTACTTCCGGGATATGCTCCGCCGCGATATGAACGCGGAGAAGCCCAAGCGCAGCAACTATCAGTATCCGGAGGATTATACCGCGGATTCCCTGCGCTGGCGCGACGACGAGCTCTACGGCTGGCTCAACAAGAACAAGAAACCGGGCGGAGAGAAATACAATCTCGACAAGGACGGCCTGCGCATCTACACCACCATCAACTACCGCATGCAGCAGAACGCCGAGCAGGCGGTGGCCGAGCATCTCGGGCAGAATCTGCAGAAGGCCTTCGACCGTGAAAACAAGTGGAAGAAAAACGCCCCCTTCGCGGGAGATGTCGACAAGGCCACACGGGACCGCCTGATGAGCAATGCCCGCCGTTGGAGCGACCGCTTCCGCCTTCAGCGCAAGGCTGGAGTCGGCGAGGCCGAGATACTGGCGCAGTTCGACAAGCCTGTCAAGATGCGTGTTTTCGCCTGGAACAAGAAGGGATACATCGACACTGTGATGACTCCCAACGATTCCATACTCTGGTACAAGAGCGTCCTGCGTTGCGGCATGGTAGCCATCGAGCCGGTGACGGGCCATATCAAAGCCTATGTCGGAGGGCCCAACTACCGCTATTTCAAATACGACAACGTCGGACAGGGCAAGCGTCAGGTGGGTTCCACCATCAAACCGTTTCTCTATACTCTCGCAATGCAGGAGGGTATGTCTCCCTGCGACAAGGTCATCAACGTGCCCCAGTCCTTCATCGCCGGTGACGGCACCGACTGGACGCCGCGCTCCACCGACAAGGATGAGTGGATAGGCAAGACCGTAACCCTCAAGTGGGGCCTCACCCACTCCTCCAACAATATCTCCGCCTATCTCATGAAGCAGTTCGGGCCTCACGCAATGGCCGAGATGATGCACAAGATGGGCGTGCACAGCCATCTGGAGGAGGTTTACGCCCTCTGCGTAGGTGCGGCCGACATCTCCATTCAGGAAATGGTCGCGGCATACAACGCCCTTCCGTCCAAGGGAGTCTACATCACTCCCATGTACGTCACCCGCATCGAGGACAGCCAGGGCAACGTCCTGTCCGAATTCACGAACCGCAAGCGCGAAGCCATCGGGGAAAACACGGCTTATCTTATGGTCAACCTGATGCAGGGCGTGGTCAACCACGGCACCGGCGCCCGCCTGCGTTCGACATACGGGCTCAAGGGAGACATTGCGGGCAAGACCGGAACCACCAACGACAACTCCGACGGATGGTTCATCGGCTATACCCCTTCCATCACCTGCGGCGTTTGGGTAGGAGGAGAGGACCGGCAGATACACTTCAATTCCCTCGCCCTCGGAAGCGGCTCGAACATGGCCCTGCCCATCTGGGGCATCTGGATGAAGAAATGCCTGGCGGACGGATTGTTCAGCGAAGGAGACCGTTTCATCGCGCCCGCAGGGGCATCTTTCAACCTCGACTGCACCGGCGGAGACATTGAGACTACCGCTGAAGGCCAGGAGGAAAACAAGACAGAAGAAGATTACTTTTTTGAATGATATGGCAAAGTACAGATCCATTGCTGTAGTCTACGGAAGCGATTCCTCCGAATGGGAGGTAGCATGCCGCAGCGGAGAATTCACGGCATCCCGCATCGACGGAGACCGTTATGACGTATATGAGATTTTTGCCCGTTTCGGCAAATGGCAGCTCGTCGCCTGCAAAAAGAAGGATGCAATGCGCGTCACCTTCCCGGAGGGTGCCCGTCCCGAGGTCGACAAGACCGACTTCAGCGTTACGGTGCTCGGAGAAAAGGTGCGTTTCGACTACGTTTACGTCATGCAGCACGGAGCTCCCGGAGAGAGCGGCCAGCTGCAGGGCTATCTTGAGATGCTGGGCATTCCTTTCAGCACCTGCTCTTCGGCAGTCAGCGCCATCGCTTTCGACAAATACGCCTGCAAGAGTTATATCCGCGACCTCGGCATAGTGAAGTGCGCGCCGGACGCATTCGTCCACAAGGGGGCCGATCTGGAGGCTTTTTCCGCCCAGGTCGCCTCATCCTTGAAGTTCCCGGTTTTCGTCAAGCCTACCATCGGCGGTTCCAGTTTCGGCGTCACCAGGGTCGTCGCCCCTTCCGAACTCGCCACGGCTATCGGATACGCCTTCTCCGAAGGCCCCACCGTCCTCGTAGAGCAGGGCATTTCGGGGCGTGAATTCACCTGCGCCGCATATCGCACGTCGGGGGTTGTGCATACCCTGCCCATCATCGAGATCATTACCGAAAACGAGTACTTCGACTACGATGCGAAATACAACGGCCACAGCCAGGAAGTCTGCCCCGCGGAAGCATCGGAAGAGATTGTCAGCCTGGTCCAGGGCACTACCGCCAGGATATATGAGAATCTGGACTGTTCCGGCCTTGTGCGCATGGACTACATTTACGCCGAAGACGGGCTTTATTTCCTGGAGGTCAATACCATCCCCGGCATGACCAGTGCATCTCTGGTTCCCAAGATGGTGCGCGCCGCCGGCATCGACATTACTGACTTCCTTACCGACATCATCGAAAACGGCTGACGCACTCGGCCGACATTCCATATCACCCCCTCAAACATATATAATTTATGTTTCAGGGGGTGTTTGCGTGTTGTGACCGGACGGTCATTTCGCGGATGCAGGCCGCCCGGATGCCTTTTTCGTGAATTAAACGATTAAAACGCAAATTAAACGGATAATTCTTCCTCACTTTGCAAAAACGAAAGTGGGGTATGAAAACTTTATCTGAAATCCTGATTGCGGCGACGGTGGTGCTGCTCTCCGCAAGCGCCTGCAACCGTGGTGGCGAAGCGGTTGACAACTACAGACAGAATTCGCTGATGTCGAAAAGAGACGTTGCCCGGATGCTGTCGTCTCTGCCAATCGGCAGTGCACAGATGGGCGAAGTGTACGATGCCGTGAGTTCTTCTTCGGCCAATGGTTACGACGAAGAATACATGATGCTGGACCTGCTGACAATACCCGGGGCCGGCGTGGGGGACGACCGTACTAAGGCGGTGAAGGCGTCCGCAGCCTATTCCGTCCCTATCAAGTCGCTCATAGAAGAGTATCTTGCAAAGAAGACCTCGGCTTCTACCAAGAGCGGCGCCTCCGATGTGCAGCGCTATCTCGACGACCTGCGCGACTCCGGAATGCAGATATACTGGCCGTATTCCGAAGAATGGGACGGAGAAACTCTCCCCCTGGTCACCTTTGATCCCGGGAACGGAGCGGAATCGAACTATGCGTACGTCATCAGCCCCGGTGCGGACGGATATGAGGTCGCCGATTCGGTTTTCGTCGATGAAACCGTGGCGAGGGAGCGCCCGGTGTGGGTGATAAACCTGAACGACGACTGCGGCAGCATCCCGTTGAGTTCCCTCATTTCCGCCAAATCGTGGTGGGACGACGAAGAAGACGAAGAAGACGAAGAAGACGAAGATGTCGGGAAGTACAATCTTTACATAAAAGATTTCACCATGCTGAGGCAATACGATCCATGGTTTGCCGGTGCATCGGAGTTCCACGTCTGGTGCGGCGGCGTAAACGGATTCTATGCATCCACCGAAGAACAGCTCAAGAATTACACTCCTTCCGTAACCGATTTCGTGGTTGTGGTGAAGCGGAGCGAGGTGGGGAAAAAGAAGCGCTTCAACGCCGTGCTCGTGACGGACTTCTCGGACCAGCTGGACAAACTTGCATTCCTTATCGTAGAAGATGACGGTGGCACGCGGACCAACTGGAAGTGCTCCGCTTCGGTAAAAATCAAGTCCAAGACCTATGGGTTCGACATAGACATCCCCTTCCGCACATCCGACGACGTAGTGTGGCGCGGTCAGCTCGGTGCGACTTATTTTGCAAAGGGGAAATCCATCGAAGGCCGCTTCGGCGATGTCAAACTCAGCTTTGCCCTGGAGTAATGTTATAACAAATTTGGTAAAATATGGAAATATTATTACCTTTGGCGCATATCGTAAACAATGCGGATATGCGCGGAAAAATCATAAGAATCGGAAACAGTCTTGGGATAATCATTCCGTCGAAGATGCTGGACAAGATGGCTCTTAAAGAGAAGGATATTGTCAGTATGGAATTGCATGGTTCCAGATTGGTTGTCGGGTCCGTGCAGGAAATAGAGGATCCTTTTTCTGCGATTTCCTGTGGCGGATGGTATGAGAACCCCGAAGAAGCTGATGAACTGTTGAGAGATATCGAAGAATCCCGGCGGATATCGACCAGAGAACTTGTCGAGTTATGACGTATTTGTTGGATACCAACGTGTTGGTGGAGTTGCTGAAAGGTAACCGTACTGTCCGGCAGAATGTCGCGTCAGTCGGTCTGGACAATTGTAATATCAGCGAAATAACTTTTGCGGAGATGCTTTATGGTGCGTATAAAGGCGGCTTTGAACGTCACTCCCACGAAATATCTTTTCTGAAGGACAATCTCACGATTCTGCCAATAAGCCAGGGCTTGAACGCTTTTGCAAAGCTGAAGTCAGACTTGGAAACGGCCGGGAACAGAATTGACAATTTCGATTTACTGATAGCCGCGACAGCGATAACATCAAATCTCGTGCTTGTAAGCCATAACGTAAAGCACTTCGAGCGGATACAGGGCCTGAAGGTTATCGACTGGGAACTCGGCTGACACTCATTTCGCAGGCCTTGCAGTCGAAATGCAGGGCAAGGCGGCGGCCATTGTTGAGGAGGTAGAGCGGCCCTGAGGTTTTCGCCCCCTGATGAACCGGGCACATTCCCAGTTCATATCTGATGCAGTATTTCGATCGCATCAGCGGTGCAGCGGAAGCATCGCTCTGCGTCTCGGAGGCGGGGGATTCCACGGCCGCTGCGCCATTTGCCCCGCGGACGTTCAACATCGGTATCGATCCGACAGGAAGCATGTCCAGGTCCGACGCAGTCAGGCGGCGGATGCTGTTGATGGTGGACGCGCTCAACAGGGGCAAGGCGGCTCCCGGGACGTCTGAAACCACCGAATCTACATGAAAATGATAATGCAGGCTCCTCTTTCCAAGCTGCTCGCGGAGCATCGCTTCTGCCCGGTCACGGTTTTCCGCCTTCTCCAGGTCCGCCTTGAAGGGGCTCAACAGTTCCCTGCCATCCTCCGAAACCGCTGTAACATCAATGTTCCATTTGCCGTGCACATGAACGGACAATGCCACTGGGACCTCTCTGCGGCAGGGGTTGATGTCCAACTCCTTCTCGAAGGCGGTGTCGATGTTGCGGTAGAGAGACATCCCTTCGCGAAGTCCGTCCACAGACCTGCAAACAATTGTGTTACTTGAACATAGGTCTCCGCGGAATCCTGTAACACCTGATTTTCCTGCGAATGCGAATCCGTCGCCGTTATGCAGCTCGAGCCCTCTGGAGGCGGGTTTCAGCGTCAATTCCAGGGAATCTTTGCCGGACCGGCGGATTCTGATGACGGTTCCGATGAATTCTCCCATCGATTTGGGTGCGTCCATCGAAGCCCAGCGCCCCCTCTTTCCGTCCAGGAACAATTCGGTGTACCCGCGGTTGAAGGTCTTCCACGGATCCGGAGCGACACCCCCTGAAACCTTCCCGAAAGATGCGCGGGCATACTTTTCCGGTTCCGAGGCGACCAGCCTGTCCAGGGCGTCGGAATAGTATCTGGTGATATTCCTTACATACGACATGCTCTTCAAGCGGCCCTCTATCTTGAACGAACAGACACCGGCCGCTGCGAGCTCGGGCAATCTGTCGTGCAGATTGAAGTCCTTGAGCGAAAGAAGGGCTTTGTTCCTCACAAGGACCTTGCCGGATTCGTCCACCAGGTCGTACATCGAACGGCAGGCCTGCACGCATTCCCCCCTGTCCGCACTCCGTCCGTTCAGGTACTCGCTCAATCTGCACTCTCCGCTGTAGCATACGCAGAGTGCGCCGTGAACGAAGAATTCAACCTCGCAGTCCACGGCCGCGCAAATATCCCGGACCGTGGAAAGGGAGAGTTCCCTTTCGAGCACGATCCTGCTGCATCCGGCTTCGGAACAGCGCCTGGCATCTTCGACACTGCGTATGGCGCATTGTGTGGATGCATGCAGGGGAACCTTGATATCTTCCCAGGTGCAGATGCGCATGTCGCGGATGATGAAGGCATCCACCCCGGCTTCCTGCTCCGCGAGCATCTGGCGATGGACTTCTTCAAGTTCATCATCCCGGAGGAGGATGTTGACGGTTACGAACACGCGCGCCCCGAACTTGTGCGCATGCTCGCACAGGCGGGCTATTTCTTCGACAGGATTGCCCGCGTCCTTCCGAGCCCCGAACTGCGGGCCGGCGATATATACGGCATCGGCACCGCAGTCGATCGCAGCGATGCCGATGTCAGCATTTCTTGCCGGAGCCAGAAGTTCCAGGAAGGTTTTCATCCTTACTTGATGGCGGCAATCATGGCCTGGGCGTTCTTCAGGTTGTTGGGGTTGATCTTGGAAGGATCTGCAACAGCCTTCTGATAGTATTCCTTGGCCTTGTCATTGTCCTTCAGCTGCTGATATGAAACGCCTATGCTGAAGAGGATGTCTCCGCTGTTCTTTGCGGTAGGGGCAAGCTCGAGATATTTCTCGAAGTATTCGATTGCCTGCTTGGTTTTTCCGCCATTGGAAGCGGCCGTGCCGGCAATCTGGAAAGCCTTTGCATTTTCGGCGTCGTACTTGGCGGATTCAAGGGCGGCGGCGATGGCGTCATCATACTTCTTCGCCTTGAGAGCGGCTGCTGCCTCCTGCTGATAAAGGTTTACGATCTGCTTTGTGCCGGCTTTGTCCTGACCGTTCTCAATGGCTGCCTGGAATGCGGCAACTGCGCCTTCCTTGTCGCCGGTGGCCTTGAGGGCTGCACCGAGACGGAGGCTGGCCATTCCGTTGGCTGCATCTTCGGCGAGGACTTCCTTGTAAGCGGCAGCGGCTGCTGCATAGTCCTTGTCGTTGAAGAAGCCGTTGGCCTTCTGCATGAGCACCTGGGGAATCAGCACGGCGGCATCATCGGCGATGTTGTCTACGCCGTATTTGGTTGCAGTCTCGATGGTCTCCCTGAGACCTGCTACAGCCTTGTCGTATTCTGTTTCGTTCACGGCCTTCTTTGCGAGGGCGAACATGAGAACGGGGATTGAACTCTTGCAGTTGGTGACGATTTCGGCACCCTCTTCGCCGAGGGCCTCAGCCATCACGAGGGCCTCCTTGAAGCTCTGGAGGGCCATTTCCATGTTACCTGCCTCATTGGCGGTGATGCCGTTGTTGTAAGTTTCCGTTACTGTTGCGAGGTCCTGTGCATATACCAGGCTGCCGCAGAGCAGAGATGCAACAATGATGATAAGCTTTTTCATTTTCTTATAAGTTTGTTTGGTTCAATACTTGTTACCGAATCGCAAAAATAGTAAATTTTGTTGTATTTTTGTGCCGACTGCCGCATTATGTTAAAAGCATTCAGACACATATATTTCGTTTCAATTTTCCTGGCGCTGTCCGCCGGGCTGCATGCGCAGGACCTCCCGTCTCTCGGCCGTCGTTCCGGCATCACTTCCGGAACCTTTCCCAACGGCATCTCCTACTACCTGGTCCCCAATACATATTCCAAAGGTTATGCCAATTTTGCACTGATTCAAAAATGTGCTGACAATCAGGAAGATGTGAGAGCTTCCCTGGACTATGACTTCTTCGCATCCAAAGGCGTCGGATATACGCCGGACGGCTACATCTCCTATGCCGGGGGCTCCGCAATCTTCAATTTTGAAGATGTCCCTACATACCGATCCGTTGCATTGGATTCTACCATAATCCTGCTTTTCAATCTTGTAGGCAGGCATAAGGGAGAGCAGGCCATCGTGGCCAGCGGCGACCTGGACGTGGCCCGCCTGAAGGACCGTCTCTACATAATGTCGCTGACTGTTCCCAAGCGAACTCCAACTCCCGAGGCCCCGGAATATGAATGGAAACCCTCGTCCGCGCCTCGTTTCATCCATTACGGCAACGGCTGCAATTCCCTCGCGGAAATCAGCGTCACTTACTCTTCGTCCCGCATCCCCCGGAAGTATATGGGCACCCCCCAGCCTCTGGTTACGAACATGTTCGCCCACCAGCTGGGATACATCCTCCGCAAGCGCCTGGAAGAGCTTTTCGATTCCAACAAGGTCCCTCTCGCATACGTCAGGTTCAAGTATCGGGACAGCGCCTCCACCGATTCCGACGAGACATTCACCCTTATGGCGGGAGTGGCGGACAGCGATGTGCGGGAGGCCACCCGCCTGATTGCCGGAGTGCTTTCGGACATAGACAGGAACGGCGTTTCAGCAGAGGAGTTCCAGGATGCGAAAGCCCGTTTCCAGACGGCGATGGACAGGTCGGCGGATGCCCCGGTGACGAACAGGGAGTATGTGTCTTCCTGCGTCGCGAACTATATCTACGGCGCGGGCATAGTCTCTCACAAAGAGGCCATAAGCTTCTTCTCCGGCCGCAAGATCGCTCTCGAGCAGGACCGTTCGATGTTCAACCGTTTCATCGCAGCCCTGATCGACCCGGCCCGCAACCTTGCAGTGAGTTACGGCACTCCTTCCGACTCTCTCGACACGGACGCATTGAAGCGGGAATTCCAGGCCGCATGGAAGAACACTCCCGTCCGGACGGCCTACCATGTCAAGTCCAACGACACTCTCGCGCTGTACTATCCGGTGGAGAAGAAGATGAAGATAAAGTCCGAGGGGATAGATCCGCAGACAGACGGCACGGTGTGGACATTCGCCAACGGGATGAAGGTCGTCTTCAAGAAAACGGACGACAAGCAGGTGCGGTATGCCATGATGATACGCGGAGGCTACACGGAAGTGCCGGATATATCCGAAGGGGAGAGCGCGTTCGTCGGAGATATGCTCGGCCTGTACGACATCTGCGGAATGAGCCCGATGCGCTTCCGCAATATGCTGGAAGCCAACGGCATAACAATGAACTGCGAAGTTACCATAGCGGACATGTGCATACGTGGAACGGCCCCTGCGGATAAAGCCAACCTCCTCTGCCGTTCGCTGCTTTCCATTCACAAGAACCGCAGCCTGAACAAGGAGGCGTTCGCTTACTACAAAAGCTGCGAGGCTCTCAGGCAGGAAGATTTCCGCCACTCGACCGACGGGATCAACGCCGTAACGGACAGCATAATGTGCCCGGATTTCTACTATCCGGTCACCAAGACCGTCGAGAAGCTCGGCGACGATCTCCCCGAAAAGGCGGAGAAGTACTTCGCGGCCCAGTTCCTGAAATGCCAGGACGGCATCATATTCATCGAAGGCGACCTGAATCCGTCCGCCCTGCAGAAAATACTGGTAAGGTCGATGGGAGCTTTCCGGACCGGAAAGGCCTTCTCCGTCCGCCCGAAGGTAGAGTACCGTCTCCGCTCCGGGTGGTCGACCTATACCGTAGACAAGACGGACCGCCTGATCGGAGCGGGATCCGGGGCTAATCTCGCCCTGGCCGCTGAAAGACCCTTCACGATGCAGAACTGGTGCGCCTTCCGCATAGCCGTAGAGTATCTGCGCCGTGAACTCATAAAGGATATGGCTCCGCTCGGGCAGTATTTCGAGATATATCCCCAGCTGCAGCTGCTTCCGGTGGAGCGTATCGCAATTTTCGTGAACTGCAGTCCCTGCCCGTCCGCCGGCCTTCCTGCCGACGTCGAGCCTGCCGACCCTTTGGAGGTGGTGAGCAGGATGCGCGACGCCCTGCCGCGCATCACGGCGTCTTCGCTCTCGGCGGAAACCCTTAAAGGCCTCAGGGAGGCGCTTGCAAAGGAGATGGCTGGCGAAGCTTCCGACCCCGACTACGTAATGGAGGCCTTCCTCCTGCGCCATTCCGAAGGCAAGGACATCCTTTCCAATTACTCGACATATCTTTCGAAAGTGACGGCGGAAGACGTCATGAACGTTATCTCTTCCCTCGACAGGGGCAGCAAAGTGGAATATATCATCAAATGAGGCGCGAAGACTTCGGTACCATAGTTGAAATCGGCGACGTCCTCGTCAGCGAGGATGTCATCTGCGAGTATTTTGCCTGCGATTATCCCGTATGCAAGGGGGCCTGCTGCATCGTTGGGGACAGCGGAACACCTCTCGAGGAAGAGGAAGTGCCTGCCCTGGAGAGAGATTATCCATCTTTCAGGCATCTTGTGCCGGAAAAGGGGCGTGCCGCGGCCGAAGCGTCCGGCTTTTTCGCCGTCGACCGTGACGGCGATCTCGTTACACCTCTGGTGCCAGGCACCGAGGAATGCGCCTACTGCTGTTTCGAAGGAGACAACTGCCTCTGCGCCATCGAGAAAGCCGGGCTTTCCAAGCCGATTTCCTGCGCACTCTATCCCATACGCATCAAGAAATTCAAGGGAGGAGGAATGGCGCTGAACCTCCATCGCTGGGATATCTGCCGCTGCGCCTTCGAGCGTGGCAAGCGGGAAGGCATCCGCGTCTACCAGTTCCTCCGCCGGCCCCTCATCCGCCGTTTCGGCCCCGAATTCTACGAAGCCCTCGACGCTGCCGCGCAGCACATTCTATAAAAGATCCGGGATGATGTCATCCGCGATGAACCAGTCCTTTTCGGGGATGGGGCCGAGGGCGGTGCGTGCGAGGAGCATGACTTCCTCTTCGTGAATTTCTTCGGGGCTGAGATTTTCGCCCTCGGAGGTCCAGCCCGACAGCTGCTGGCTGTTCCAGCTGCGACGCTGTCTGCTATCCGCGACGGGCAAAGGGCCGGTTCCGTGCCACTGAAAAGGCGGCCCGGATACCGGCATTGCCCGTCCGCAAGGCCCACCCGCAGCGTCGTAGAAGATCAACGAATGTGCCCCGGGGCCGAGGCCTGCGTACGGATGCCGTGTCCAGTAGGCGGAGTTGTGGATGGCTTCGTGCCCGGGGACGGCCCAGTTCGAGATTTCGTAGTGCCTGTATCCTGCTTCGGCGAGCCGGCGGCAGACAAGTTCGTACTGCGCGCGGCATTCTTCCTCGCCAAGTTCCGTCACCCGCCCCTCCTCGATCATCTTTGCAAGGGCGCTGCCTTCCTCTATGCTCAGCTGATATGCGGAGATGTGTTCCGGCCTCCAGGATATGACCTCTTCCAGCGTCTTCTCCAGAATCTCCACCGTCATTCCCGGCACTCCGGTAATCAGATCGATACTCAGGGCGTGCTTTCTGCCTTTGTGCGGGAGATTCATCCGCTCTTCAGAGCGGCGGCCGGGCCGGGACTTTTCGGGAGAAAAGTCGGAAAGGCAATCAGGCCGCGGGGGCTCATAGGGGGTGGAACCCCCTAAAATAAGGTAAGCCTTCCTGGCACCATCGGCCGAGTGCCGGCGGTTCATCCAGCGCAGTATCCCGTCGTCCAGCGACTGCACCCCCATGCTGATGCGCGTCACGCCCAGGTCCAGCAGACACTTCACATATTCGGGACCCCGCTCTATGATGTCCTCGGGGTTGACCTCTATGGTGAATTCGGTGTAGTTGGAATGCGCTGGCATTTCGGACGGGCAATGCCGGGACCGGGGGCCCTTTACGGGACACGGCCCGGCCCTTTGCCCGTCGCGGATGGCCTCCAGATTGTCCAGTATCCGCCTCAATACGGAAAGAGGAAGCACGCTGGGCGTACCTCCTCCTATGTAAAGAGTGTCGAGATCGAGGGTTGAAACTATCTCCTCGCGGCGGGCTGCAATCTCGGCGCAGACCTCGTCGGCCCAACGGGCCATCGCCGCATCTTCCTTCCCCTTGCACGCAATCTCCGAATAGAAATCGCAGTAAGTGCAGAAACTCCTGCAGAAGGGGACGTGGAGATAGATCATTACCTCAGCATGGTCTCAGCCTTGCCGAGACGGCCCTGGGCGGTGAACACCTCGGCGGTGTAGATACCCTTGGCAAACTCGCCTGTATTGTTGACATAGATGCTGACGTCCACATCCCTGCCGTTGTAGTCGATTTCGCGGGAAGCGGTCGCGGGCATGGCCTCTCCGTCGAGGGTGAAACTTGCTCCCGTGCCGTCCATCAGGAGATTCCCGTCAGGATCCTTGACGCGCACATAGATTCGGACGGGGCCGGTCGGAGCGAGTTCGTTCTCCGCCAGGGTGAGGTTGACCACCATCTGGGTGACGCGGCTGCTGCGGTCCAT
>ONFK01000222.1 GCA_900317065.1 uncultured Bacteroidales bacterium | reverse complement strand
ACTCCCCCTGAGGGACGTAACACCCGCGGTTCGGTAGCGGGGGGACCGTCCCGAAGGGATGGTGGGGTGAGCCCGGAGGGCGAACTCCCGAAGGGGGAGTACCTGTCAGCCAAATCACTGATAAAGCTGCCCCATGGGCTTAGCGGATATGACAATATCGACGATGCCCTGGCTGTAGCGAAGGCGGCGGGGAAACAGGTTTTCGTGGACATCACCGGCCACGGGTGCGTGAATTGCCGGGAGATGGAAGCGAGGGTGTGGTCCGATCCTCAGGTGCTGCAGCGCCTTCGCGATGACTTCGTGCTGGTAGCCCTGTATACGGACGACAAGCAGAAACTGCCTGAATCTGCATGGGTTACTACTCCGGAGGGAAAGGTACTGAAAGATGTGGGGCGCGTGAACAGCTACATCGCCCGCAGCCGTTTCGGCGTGAATGCCCAGCCCAATTATTTCATCCTGGATGCTGGCGGCAATGTCCTCGCCGGGCCCCGCGGCTACGATCTCTCGATCCCCGGGTTTCTGGATTTTTTATCCCTCAATTGATTATAAGTGACTTACACAAAACCGTCTGGTGCAAATGTACCAGACGGTTTTAAGTAATGCGTTGAAAATCAGTGCCTATAGCCCGGCAATCAACTCGCGGAAAAGGCCGGTCATCTTTCGGGATGCAAGGTCGGCCTGGCGGACAATCTCGTTCTCGTCTGTAACGTAGTCGTCGCCGGCTTCGTGGGCGACGTCGGTGATTACCGACATGCCCAGTACGCGGACGCCTGCGTGGCGGGCGACGATAACTTCGGGAGTCACGGACATGCCGACGTCGTCGCCGCCGATGGAACGGTAGAATGCATATTCCGCAGGGGTCTCGTAGCAGGGGCCGGTGCAGGAAACATATATGCCGCGCTGCAGTTTCACGCCCTGGCGGGAGGCGATGTCGAGCATGCGCTCCTGAAGCTCAAGGTCGTATGCGCAGGTCATATCAGGGAATCGCGGCCCGAACTCGTCCAGATTGGGCCCGATCAGGGGATTCGGGAGGAGGTTGATATGGTCCCGGATGAGCATCAGGTCGCCGATTGCATAGCTCTTGTTCATGGCGCCTGCGGCATTGGAAACAAGCAGATACTTGATTCCCAGCTTGATCATCACGCGGACGGGGAGTACGACCGTATCCATCCCGTATCCTTCGTAATAGTGGTAGCGGCCCTGCATTGCGAGGACGTACTTGCCGCCCAGGCGGCCGCAGATGAAATTACCCTTGTGCCCGACTGCGGTGGCGGCCGGGAAACCGGGCACCATCACGTAGGGTACGACAATCTGGTCTTCAATCTCGTTGGCAAGTTCCCCGAGCCCGCTGCCCAGGATAATGCCGACCACGGGCTTGCGTCCGTCCAGCCACGAATCGAGGAACGCTGACGCTTCCTCGATAATCTCTGCCCTCTTGTCCATCCTACAGGCTCTCGATCAGTTTGGTGAACAGCGGAATCATCTTCGCAGTGGCTGCATCCGCCTGCTGCACGACATCTTCTCCGTCGTTGAAGTTGCGCTCGACGTTCTCGGTGTTGCAGACGTTTGTCACCACCGACATGCCGAATACGCGCATGCCGCAGTGGCGCGCCACGATCACTTCGGGAACTGTGGACATGCCCACGAGGTCGGCGCCGGAAGCGCGGAAGAAGCGCACCTCCGCCGGAGTCTCATAGGTGGGTCCGGATCCTCCGAAATAAATGCCCTTGTGAAGGCTGAATCCCAGCGAAGCGGCGATTTCCACGGCCTTCGCCTGAAGCTCGAGGTCGTAGGCGCAGGTCATGTCGGGGAAACGGGGGCCGAAGTCGTCCATGTTGGCCCCGATCAGCGGATTTGGCATGAAGTTGATATGGTCGCGGATTATTACGGTATCTCCTACCTTGAATTCCGGATTCAGCGCCCCCGCGGCGTTGGAAACCAGCAGGAACTTGACTCCCAGCTTGCACATCACGCGCACGGGGAGGGTGAGGGTGGCCATGTCGTAGCCCTCGTAATAATGGAAACGGCCCTGCATGGCGAGCACGCACTTGCCTCCCAGGAATCCGCAGATGAAATTGCCTTTGTGCCCGATTACGGTGGAAACGGGGAAGCAGGGAATCTCGGTGTAGGGGATGGTGATGCGGTCTTCTATGATTTCGGCGAGTTTGCCGAGGCCGCTGCCGAGGATGATGGCAGCGACGGGTTTGCGCCCTTCGAGACGCGACTCGATGAATTCGGCCGCAGTGTTGATCTTGTTTATTCTTTCGTCCATAATGTCATTTGATTTTGCTCAGGGCCTGCCGGGCTTCGTGCAGAATCTCCCGCTCGCCGGCGATCTCGCGGCCCCGCATCACGAACTTGCCTCCGGCGATGACGGAGTCGATGCAGTCGGAGTGTGCCGAGTAGACGAGGTTCGCGAGGAAGGGGCCGGGGGAGAGGAAGTAGGAGCTGTCGGTCTCCACGATGGAGATGTCCGCCAGGGCGCCTTCTTCCAGCCGGCCGCTGTCCAGCCGCAGGGCCTTGGCGCCGTTGATGGTCGCCATGTCCAGCAGTTCCGGGAGCGGCAGGGCCTTCGGGTCATTTCTCCAGGCTTTCTGGAACAGGGCGGAGGTCTTCATCGCCTCGAGGATGTCGAGATTGTTGGAAGAAGCGCATCCGTCCGTGCCTATGCACACGTTCACCCCGGCATCACGCAGTTCGTTGTAGAGGAACTTGTAGCCGGAGGAAAGTTTGGTGTTGGAGTTGATGTTGTGTATGCAGTGCACGCCGTGGCGCGCGAGCAACTCGATGTCGTGTTCCGAAAGCCACAGGCAGTGGGCTGCGAGCAGATTGGGCCCCAGAACGCCGATGGCGTCGAGGTACTCCACGGGGGTCAGCCCGCCGTGGGCGGCCTTGCAGTCCTCCACCTCCCTGCGGGTTTCGCAGAGGTGGATGTGAAGGGGAATGTCGTGCTTGCGCGCGAAGTCCGCGGCCCAAATCATCATGGGCTCGCTGACGGAATAGATGGCATGGAAAGCGAGCTCGTAGATGGCTCCGTCCTTCTGCCATAAGTCCTTGACTTCCTCGTACTTGCGCTCGCACTGGTCCATCTGGCGCCGGGCCTCCTCCGGGTCTCCGTGGTCGATAATGTCGTAGCCGACGGCGGGGCGTATGCCCATCTCGGAAGCGGCCTTCTGACAGGCTTGGAAGAACCAGTACTGGTCGTTGAAGGTGGTGGTTCCGGTGCGTATCATCTCGATACAGGCGACCTTTGCGC
>ONFK01000099.1 GCA_900317065.1 uncultured Bacteroidales bacterium | reverse complement strand
GAGCAGGTGAACGGCAAGATTGAAGGCCACGTGGGCGTGAAGCTCCACACCGGCGAGCAGAACGGCCCCAACATCATCCCCCGCGAATGGGTGAAAGCCCTGATGGAAAAAGACTTGAAGGGTGCAAATATCATCGAGACCAACACCTATTACGAGGGTGACCGCTACACCACCGAAGCGCACAGGCAGACGCTCGAGGTGAACGGATGGACCTTCTGCCCCGTCGACATCATGGACGAGGACGGCACTGCGCTGCTTCCCGTGAAGGGCGGCAAGTGGTTCAAGGAGATGTCAGTCGGAAAGAATCTTCTCAACTACGATTCGATGGTGACCCTCACTCACTTCAAGGGCCACGCCATGGGAGGATTCGGCGGCAGCAACAAGAACATAGGCATCGGCTGTGCCGACGGTCGCATAGGAAAGGCCTGGATACACACGAGGGAAGGCTCCGATGATATGTGGAGCATTGCTGAAGAGGAGCTCATGGAGCGCATCTCCGAGTCTACCAAGGCAACCATCGACCACTTCGGCGAGCACGTCACCTACGTGAACGTCATGCGCAATATGTCGGTCTCCTGCGACTGCGAAGGCCTTGAGGCTGAGGCGGTTGTGACTCCCGACGTGGGAATCCTCTCCTCTACCGACATCCTCGCCATCGACAAAGCTTGCGTGGATATCATCTACGCCATGCACGACGAGGAACACAAGCACTTCGTGGAGCGCATCGAGACCCGCCACGGACTGCGCCAGCTCACTTACATGAAGGAACTCGGCATGGGCAACGACGACTATATCATCATCGACCTCGACAACGGCGGCAAGCGCATCAGCGCACTGGAAGCTGCCAGAGCATGCCGCCAGCGCAGCATCTACAACTACAGCACCGCTGGAAACAAGGGGCAGACCGTGAATTTCTCCGACTTCGAAGGCAAGGTGCTGCTCGTGGTGAATACCGCGTCCAAGTGCGGCTTCACTCCCCAGTACGACGGCCTCGAGGCTCTCTATCAGAAGTATAAGGATCAGGGGCTGGTCGTTGTCGGCTTCCCCTGCGACCAGTTCGGCGGCCAGGAACCCGGCACGAACGAAGAGATAGAGGAATTCTGCCGCCTGAACCACGGCGTCACCTTCCCGCTGATGGCCAAGTCGGACGTGAACGGCCCCAAGGCGAATCCCGTCATCAAGTGGCTCTGGACGCTCAAACCTTTTGCCGGATTCGGGGAAGGGGAGACCGCCAAGTTCATGGATGCAATGCTCTCCAAGGCTGATCCGGAGTACGCTTCCAATCCCGACATCAAGTGGAATTTCACCAAGTTCCTCGTAGACCGCAAGGGCCAGCCGGTAGCCCGTTTCGAACCTACCGTCGCCCCGGAAGCTATTGAAGAAAGCATCAAGGCGCTTCTTTAGAAGAGATAATCAAGGCCGAGATACAGGGCGGGGGCATCCCCGTCCTGTTTGTTCAGGGGGAAGCCGAGGTCGCCCGCGACTATCAGATTCTCGTTGATAATCAGGCGCGCTCCGGTGCCGACGGTGGAGTGCAGGCGTTCGTGGGAACTGCCGAGCAGCTTCACATCGGCGTCGGCGGAAGGGAACACTTCGCGAAGAGTCCCCGGCAGGGAACTGATATCCAGCCCTCTGAATACCCTGGTGGCATCCGTAAACAGATTCGCTCCGAGTGCGATGTTCTGGTTCCACAGGGTGAAGGAGGCGAATCTCCAGCGCAGTTCGGCGGTGGCACATCCCATATCGAGGCCTACCACGCGGGCACGGAGCACGCCGCGGGCCGTGTCGCATCCTCCCATGCCCTCGAGATCCGTGCGCTGTCCCATGAATGTCATGTAGGGAAGCACGTAAAAGGGCGCCCGCGAGCCGAAGGTGCCCTCGTAGTTGAAACGGTAGGCAAAAGTGAGTACGTCGTCGGGAATCATGGGCAGATAATGCCTCCAGGTGAGGGAATAGCGGTAGAAGGGCGTTTCGCTGAAGGGAGCGAGCAGCACATGTCCCTCTGCCCATATCCCCCGTGAAGGAGCGCCCTCTTTGTCGCGGGTGTCGTAGAGCAGGCCCAGGCGCAGTCCGGAAGAGAATCCGCCGTCGGCATCCGCCTCCGATATCACCCCGCTTGCCTTGTAGGCATCGTAAAGGGTGGGCATCGTCTCCGGGAAGATTTCCGAAGTGTCCTTTCCCTTGTTGACGTTCGCATAGTCTATGCTGCCGAGCCTGTAGTAGCTTGCATAGATCCCAGCCTCCCAACAGAGGGCCCCTCGGAGCCTTCCGATGAAGTCGGATTTGAAAAGATATTCGTAGTGGGAGTAACGGTAGAAGGGATTGAGCTGCGATGCGTCGAAGTTCATCTCGTAGCCGTTGAATCCGTAGAAATTGAAGGCCTTGTCGATGTTGGCGCGGAAGTTTGTGCAGATGCGCACCCCCGGGATGAGCTTGCTGTTGTCGTAGCGGAGCTGTATCATCTTCGACCCTTTCGTAAAAAAGGAAAGCTCCGTGTAGAGTTTGGAATCGAGTGCGGGATAGTTCTCTCCCGTGCCATAGTCGAACAGCATCAGCACTCCGCCCAACTGGAAGCCCTTGTCGGCATCGTACGCCAGGGCGGGGAAGGGCCCGAGACTGAGCCCGGACTTGACTATACCGTCTCCCTTCTGCGCAATCATCGGAAGGCACAGAAAGAGTGTGGCGGCAAATGCTAAAAACTTTCTCAAAGGGCAGTTGATGATAAATCGTGCAAAAATACCCAATTCCGGCCAATCATACAAACGATTGTAACATTCTGCGTAGCTGATCGTCAGATTGTCGGATAATGTTTTATATTTGCAATATGAAAAAGATATTGTTTTTGTCAGTTGCCTTATTGGCGGTACTCGCCTGTAATTTTGTTGTTGCCGCTCCCGGTAAGCATATCAAGGGAAACGGGGTGAAGGTCGAAAAATCTTACGACCTTGATTCTTTCAATGCTGTCAAGGTAAACGGCTCCACCGATGTAGTATTCAGCCAGGGGCCGCAGAAAGTGGTGCTTTCCGCCGATGAAAACCTCATCGACATTTTCGAAATCGAGGTCAATGACGGTATTCTGAACGTGGGTGTGAAGCGCGGCTACGGTTATAGCAGCAAGGGGAAGACAGTTGTTACGGTGAGTTCTCCGGAATTGAATTCCGTCAAAATCAACGGCTCTGGAGACTTCAAAATCGAAGATATCCTTCGCTCTGCCGGAGACTTCTCTGTTGCTATGAATGGCAGCGGCGACTTTGAAGCCGACGCTATCGAATGCAGGAATCTCCTCTCCCATATAAACGGTTCAGGCGATATCGAGGTGAACGCCCTGACCGCATCTTCTGCAGATGTCAAGATAAACGGCAGTGGCGATGTGAAACTTGTTTGCCGGGAAGTCGGGGAGGTTATTGCCAAGGTCAATGGCAGCGGCGATGTGGACCTTTATGGCAATGTCGCCAGCGTTGCCAGCAAAGTCAACGGCTCCGGCAAAGTGAACACACACAGATAGTAGTTAAACCCTGCTTGACAAATAGCACTGCCTTCCTTCTGCTCCAAGAAAGTGGTTTTTCCCTCGAGGAGGTTGGCGTGGAGATAAAGCGTTGATTAGTAAATCTTTACATGAAATGTTCTCCGTAATAGAACGGAGATCATTTTGCGTAACCTGTTGATAATTAGTAATATCCCTCCACGGTGCCGCCAAGTCCCCTTTGCTCCCCACCACTCGGACACCATTCCGTAAAACTCAAAAAAATTTGCAAATACAGCGCTTATTCACTTTATTTGCAAAAGCGGAGGACAAGCCCTTCGCCCATCTATTATGAAGGGGAGATTTGTGAAAGAGAAGACAGCCCTGCATATTTATCAACGAACCGCCGACAGGGGGCTGCTTTTTTATACATCACGAGATTATATCGTCTATCTTACATTGTTGTGCACCCTGTCCAGGAATAAAGGCGTTACCGTGCTTGCCGTAAGTCCGATGGTGGATCACACCCATTTATCGCTCATGGCAACATCCAGGGCAGAGGTTGCTCCCTTCATTCAGGAAGTGAATAAAAGCTATTCACGCCTGTTCAATTCCAGCACGTCCCGAAGCGGATCACTTTTCGAAAAATCATTCGGCTGTGCTGTGAAACGTGGTGACAAGGCTGTCCGGACCAACCTTTCGTATGTAAATAACAATGCGGTGGAGAAAAAACTTGTTGCCAGGGCAGAAGATTATAAATGGAATCTGCTTGCCTATGCTGTGAGCCGCCATCCCTTTTCTGAAGAAATAGTGTTGAGAGAGGCGTCAATGCAACTCAGGAGGGCTTTGAAAGAAGTGTCGGCATTGAGGAAAAAGGACAGGCATCTGAATTATGCCATGCTTGACAGATTATATGCCGGCCTTTGCAAGAAAGAGATGGATCAACTTACCGACTATATCCTCTATACCTATAGTTGCATTGACTACAATGCTACGGAGGAACTCTATGGTTCGTATGAAAAAGCATGTTTGGCTTTTGCGTCAAATCAGGGCAGCGAACACGATATCAAAGAGGACTATGACCCGGGCAGCGACCGTATTTATGCACGAATAAGCAATACGCTTATATCAAAATATGGTTTCAAGAATCCCAAGGATGTGCTGGGTCTCCCATTGCCGGAGCAGGCTGAGCTATTCAATGATCTGTGGATCAGTACAAAGGCATCGACGCACCAGCTTGAGAAATATCTGCATATCAGGCGTTCCGGACGTTCTTGAACTTCTGCAGGGATTAGGCGTGTTTGCCAGCCAAGAATATTAGCCGTGGAGCCAAGTTGTTGATGTTGAGTTAGATACTAAAGTGCTTATATTCAGGCTCTTGCCTCCACGGCCGGCGCTCGCAATCGGAGCTTGCGACCAGCGGGCTTCTGCCCGTCGCGAAGCGAAAAAAATCCCCCTGCAGGGGGTGCAGGGGGTTGAGAGGCCCAACGGGCCTATTTACAAGTAAGCGGCGCTTACTTGTAAATAGGCCCGAAGTTGGCGCAGGCGCGGTAGTCGGCTCCTTCCTTGTCCATTCCGAAGGCGTTCCAGGCTGCAGGACGGAAAATCTTGCTTTCCGGCACGTTATGCATGCAGACAGGGATTCTGAGAATGGAAGCGAGGGTGATGAGATCCGCTCCGATGTGGCCGTAGGCGATGGCGCCGTGGTTCGCACCCCAGTTGTTCATCACGCTGTACACATCCTTGAAGCAGTCCTTGCGCTCGTCGAGGCGAGGTACGAACCAGGTGGTAGGCCAGGTGGGATCGGTACGCTTGTCGAGGATGTCGTGCATGTCCTTCGGGAGTTCGGCTGTCCATCCCTCCGCGATCTGCAGCACGGGGCCGAGGCCGTCCACCAGATTCAGACGCATCATTGTCATAGGCATTCCGCCGCGGGTCACGAAGTGGGCGCTGTAGCCGCCGCCGCGGAAGTAGTCGCGGTCTGCGGGCATCCAGTTGGTGGCTGCGAGGCAGGCCTCAACATCCTTCTCCGTCATGTTCCAAGGCTCTTTGATGGTAGGCTTGCCCTCGGAATCGGACATTGCGCCGGTGGCGTCCAGGGTGGTCGCTCCGGAGTTGATGAGGTGGATGAATCCGCCGGCTGCGAGCCCTTCGGGTGTCTTGCCGGTAACGCGTTTCACGGCTTCGGGGCTCCAGTAGGTGCGCACGTCGCTGAACATCACGCCGCGGTTGGTGAGCAGATGCCCGAACATCATGGAGAGTCCGTTCAGGGCGTCATTTTCGGTTGCGAGGGTGTAGGCCTCACGGATGCCGTTCCAGTCGAAGGAGGAGCACATCAGGCTCTCGGGGAAGTCGAAGTTGGGCTTGTAGTCGGTCCACTGGCGCTGGCCCTGCACACCGCCTGCGATGGAGTTGTGGCCGAGGGCTTCTTCCTTGTAACCCATCTCCAGGAGCTTGTGGTTGCCGAACATGAGGTCGCGGATGATCATCATGTTCTTCACGGTGAACTCCCAGTCGGCGTCCTTCTCTTCGCGGGTCTTGCCCTTGCCCTTGCCGTTGAAGCTGGTCATGGGCGTGCCGGGGAAGAGGGCGCGGTCTTCGTTGTAGTCGTGGCCTTCCTGCGGCTTGCAGTACTTCTCCACCCACTTCATGGCCTTCTCGAATTCTTCGTGGTCGTAGATGCCGAAGTCCACGCGGCGGAGGATCTCGACGAGGGATACATATTCTGCCCTCATGCCGAGGTACTTCTGCAGGAAGTCGGCGTTGACGATGGAACCGGCGATTAGAATCTTCTCTGCCACGTCGGCGGGGATGGTGTTGTCGGCAAGGTCCTGGACGTCGTGGCCGTAGATGCCGAATGCGGGCAGGCCCTTCTGTGCGTGGGCTGCGAGCACCGCTGCGAGATAAACTGCACCCGGACGCTCGGTGCCGTTGAATCCCCAAACCGCCTTGGGCCAGTGGGGGTTCATGTCCATGGTTTCGGATCCGTAGCACCAGCAGGAGGTGACGGTAATGGTGGATCCTACGCCTTCGCGTTCGAACTTCTCGGCGCAGGCGGCGCTTTCCGCCACGCGGCCGATGGTGCTGTCGGCGATCACGCACTCCACGGGGGAGCCGTCGCCGTTGCGCAGGTTCTTGGAAATCAGTTCAGCCACGGCCTTTGCGAGAGCCATGGTCTTCTCTTCGAGAGATTCGCGTACGCCACCCTGACGACCGTCGATTGTGGGGCGTATGCCTATTTTGGGATACTTCATAATATAAGATTGGTTAATTTGTTTTCTGTTGGATGTACCTGCGCCAGCCGTAGGTGGCTACGACGATGAAGCAGACCATGGGCAGGACGAAGGAGCAGTTGACTGCGGGGTGACCTGCCACGGTGCCGAGGTCGATTATCATGCCCTGGAGCGGCGGCATTAGGGCTCCGCCGACGATGGCCATCACCAGGAAGGATGCTCCGAGGGTGGTGTCCTGCACGTCCACGTTCTCGAGCGCGATGCCGTAGATGGTGGGGAACATCAGACTCATGAAGAAGCTGATGCCGACGAGGCAGAAGAGCCCGGCCTTGCCCACGATCAGGATGGTCCCGAGGGTGCAGAGCGCAGCGCAGATGCCGAAGATGCCCAGCATCTTGCGGGAGTTGAGGTATTTCATGAGCATCGTAGAGATAAACCTGCTTGAAAGGAAGAGCACCATCGCCACGATGTTGTAGGTCTGTGCGGTCGCCTTGTTGATGCCCAGATTGTCGGCGTACTGGATGATGAAGGTCCAGACCATGATCTGCGCGGCGACGTAGAATACCTGTGCGAGAACGCCCTCGCGGTAGGCCTTGTTGTGCCAGAGGTTGCCGAGGGTCTGGCGGGTGGTGTGGGTGTTGCCCGCCGCCTTCTCCTCCTCGCTCTGGGTCTTCGGCATGCGCACCAGCGCGATCACCGCGAACACCGCCAGCACCACGAGCCCTATTATCACATAGGGGTTGCGGATGACTGCGAGGTCATGCAGGCGGATGTCGGCCTTTTCGGCTTCCGAGAGCATGGGGAAGATGATTTCGCCGGCCGCGTCACGCTTGTCGGAAAGGAGCTGGGGAAGTACGATGAAGGATGCCACGGCCATGCCGCACAGGGATCCCATAGGATTGAAGGTCTGCGCCAGATTCAGGCGTCGCGTGGAGGTCTCCTTGCTGCCGAGCGAAAGGATGTAGGGGTTCGCCGTGGTCTCGAGGAAGGCTAGGCCGAAGGTGAGGATGTACAGGCTGATGCAGAAGAAGCTGAACTGCTGGTACGCCGCCGCGGGAATGAATAGGAACGCCCCGACCGCATATAGCCCGAGCCCGAGCAGAATGGCGCTCTTGTAGGAGTACTTGCGTATGAAGAGCGCCGCCGGGATGGCCATCGTGGCGTATCCGCCATAGAACGCGAACTGGATGAGCGACGCCTTCGCCGCGCTGAGTTCCATCACAGTCTGGAACGCCGCCACCATTGGGTTGGTAATGTCGTTCGCAAACCCCCAGAGCGCAAACAGGCTGGTAATCAGTATGAAAGGAACGAGATACTTTTTCTCGACCAGTTTAGCTTTAGTGTTCATATCCACAAATATAATAATTTTTACGCAGGAGTGTTGCGTTTGATGTACTCGGTTGGGGTGCAGCCGATGACGTGGCGGAAGGTGGCGGCGAAGTAAGAGGGCGTGGCGAAGCCGGTGGCGTAGGCAATCTCCGAGATGGATTGTTTGCGTTCCAGCAGCAGCCGGCAGGCTTCGTTGAGGCGCACGGTCTTGATGAATTCCAGCGAGGATACGCCGAAGAGGGCCTTCACCCGCAGGTGTAAGTTAGAACGGCTCATATTCATAGCGCTCGCCAGAGCCTCCACGGAGAAATCCGGATTGTCAATATTCTCTTTCACTACCTGCATCGCCGTACGCATGAAATCTTCATCCCCTTTGTGGAACACTTTAGCAACACTGGTCTCGTTGGCGGGCGACTTGCCTGCACCGATGCTGATGAATTCCAGTGAGAAATCGCTAAGGAGCTTGTTACGCACCTTCTCCATCTCGGTCTGGTATTCCTTCTTTTTCCTGGCAAGCAAACGCATAATAAAGAATGCGACCAGAGCAACCACCAGCAGCATGGCAATCATCCTGGCCAGCATGGTTTCGTACCAATAGGGGAGAATCTTGAAGTGGAACTCCAGGTTCTCCGGATTACGAATGCCGGAACTGTTCCGATATGCCAGGAGGAAGGTATATGAGCCGTGCGCCAGACCGTAGTAGACCGCGCGCCTGTCCTTTCCGGCCTCACGCCAGGAACTGTTGACGCCACCCAACTGGTAGAGGAAACGTCCGTTCTCTCCGGAGATGAAATCCGGAGCGGAAAAAAGTATGCAGATGTCGCGCTCTTTGGGTTTAAGGACTATGGAATTCCCTTCAGGATATCTCCTTACACCATTCACTTCTATACCTGTAATAATAGGCGGGACGGCTTTATGAGTGATGCTGATTGCCGAAGGGTTGAAGCGGACCAGGCCGGTAAGCCCGCCGAAGTACATTTCGCCATTGCTTGTCCTGCAATGGGCATATGTGGTGAAACGATTGTCCGGCAGGCCGTCCGCCACCGTGAAAATGCATTTGTCCCCGCTTTTCGGATCCAGCCGGCACAGTCCGTTGTTTGTGCTTACCCACAGTATGCCATCGGAGTCTTCTTCAATGCCGTGGATGACGTTGTCCGGCATACCATCCTGGACGGTATATGAGCGGACGGAACCATCTTTGCGGTTATAACAATACAGTCCCTCGCTGGAACCGAGCCATATCCGTCCGTTGCAATCCTCAAGGATATCTTCCACATATTTGATTTCAGACAGAACTTTAGGGAGTGGTGTGATGTCCCAAGTGTCGAGCTTGAGGGCCGTTGCACCGAACTTTTTGCCTATCCACAACAGGCCTTGCGAGTCATGTTCAATGACTTTGATTTTGGACAGGTCGTCCGCAACCTGAATCCTTGTTATCCGCCCGGTCATCTCATCATAATCGAACAGCCCTTCCTGGGTGCCGACAAAGAATCCTCCGTGGCCATTGTCCAGGATAGCGTATGTGCTGTAGAGTTGTCTGTCTTCGATCCTCCTTGGCTGACGGCTGCCTTTGTTCAGCACCAGCAGCTCTCCATTGTCGGAGCCAATGAAGATACGGCCGGTATAGTGGCTGATGTGTATGCATTTGATGTCCGGCTGGTCCTGGGAACTTTTGCCGAGGCCCTTTATATGGTCGAAGCCGCCGTCTGTGCGCATATGGCTGAGGTCACCGGAGTTGGTTCCTATCCATAGGGATCCGTCGGAATCTTCGGCTATATCGCTGATAATCCTTCCGTTAAGGTATTGGTTGCCGGGCCGGGAAGGGATCTCCGTAAACTGGGAGAACATTGGGTTGCAGTAGCTCACACCTCCATAGTAGGTGCCGAGCCACATGGTTCCCTGCCTGTCGCAATAGATATCCCAAACACTGTCGTGGGTGATGCTGCCGGGGTTATAGTAGTCGTGATAATAAGCCTCGAAGCGCCCGTCCTTAAGTATGTTCAGGCCGTTTTTGGTACCAATCCAGATGGCGCCGTCCTCTCCGTGGCACAGAACTCTGACGTAGTCGAAGCTGAGGCCTCCATTTCGGGATGACGCCCTGTAGTGATTCAGGATGGAACCATCTTCCTTCATTTCCCATAAGCCCTGCCCTTCGGTTCCTGCCCAGATATGCCCGAGACTGTCGGGTAGTATGCAATTGACCTTGACATTGCCGATATCCGCCGGGATAAAGTAAATGTTGGTCAGTTCTGCAGACATCCTGATGATTCGACCGTCCATACACCCTATATATATTGTTTCGCCGACAGTATAGAGGGTGTTTGCATTAAGATCGGGAAGAATGTCCGGAATCTGCTCGCGGGAAAACCTCTCCAGGGCGCTGTCGAATAACCAGAGTCTGCTCCCGACAATGGCCAGATAACGGCTTTCCGAAAGCTGAACTATGTCACTTACTATGCCGTCCGGGCTTGGGAAGTTGCGGAATGTCCCGGTTGCATATTCGAATACCGAAAGACCGGAAATATGCGCGACAAGGAGCTTGCCGGCGCTATTGCAAATAATTTTATAGATGCGGTCGTCGGGGATGCTGTGCTCCGTGGGAATGTTGTGCCTGAAGACGGAATACCTGCTGCCGTCGAATGATACGAGCCCATTCAGTCCTCCGAACCACATGGTGCCCAGACTATCCTGGCAGACGGTTTCTATGTTGATTCCGGTGGTCTCTGACGGAAGGCTGTGGAAAAACAGCGATCCGGTAAGCAAAGATATTAATATGTGTGACAAAAATGACATTTGCACAAAATTAACAACATTTTTGACAAATGCGATATTTATTGAAAAAGAGTCCGATTACCTTTGCGATGAAGGAAACTGATAACCAAGCCAAAATGCATTCACTTTCAAACATTTTCAGAATTGCTGTCGGTTGTTTGATGCTGACTGTGGCATCTTGCGGCACGGCAAAGCTGTCGGTTATGAGTTTCAACGTGCGGCAGAGCCACGCCAAAGAGGTGAACCCGAACGATTCCTGGAACAATCGTAAGGAAGCCTGTCTGGAAATGCTCCAGACCCGTAAGCCGGACCTTGTTGGTTTCCAGGAGGCGCAGTTCAAGGGGCAGTGGTCCTTCTTCCGTGACAGCCTTGCATCAGAGTACGACAGCGTCGGCATTGGCCGGGACAACGGCGTT
>ONFK01000040.1:4650-14487 GCA_900317065.1 uncultured Bacteroidales bacterium | reverse complement strand
GGAGATGCTCGAGACGGTTATCGCTCGTCTCGAATCGCTTAAATAAATTGATCGCTATAGAAGACAAGATATTTAAAAGACTGAGATTCGATCCATCCAGGATGGAATCATGTGGATTCAAACAAGCTGCGGACGGCATGGTGCTCGTCCGTAGCTTTATGGATGGCGATTTTAGGGCCGAACTCACTGTCGGAAAAGACGGCGAAGTAAAGGGCAGGGTGATCGATGAGTTTAGCGGCGAGGAATTCGACCAGCTCAGAAACTCAAACTACACCGGCTCTTACGTAAATGCTGTCCGAGATGCTTACGAGAAGCTGCTCCTTGGAATAGCGAGAGAATGCTGCGAAGAAGTGACGTTCGCGTCTGACCAGAGCAACAGGATAGCTGAGTGGATACTCAGAGAGTATGGCGTCAATCCCGACTTTCCGTGGGACGACAAAAACAACAAGGACTACGGAGTATTCAGACATCAGGGAAGCCGTCGCTGGTTCGCCCTGGTAATGAACATTAAAAGATGCCTTGTAGACAAGACGGATAGCAGCGAGCTTGTGGATGTAATGAACCTCAAGATCGAAGACGGAAAGGCTACCATACGCCGTCATATCGACGGTGGCGTGGAGACCGTGGTCGCTCCCCTGCCGCTCGTGATCACCGTGAACGGCAGCGCCACCCCCTGCAGGCCCTGCAACGCCAAGCTCGTGATGAAGTACAAACGCGCCACCTGCCCGTCCGAAAGGCCTGCAGAGCCCGGAAAGTACGATTATCTTTACGAGCAGAAGCCCTACCTGAACCTCACCCAGTGGAGCGTCGCCGATGTCGACGGCGATCCGCAGCAGTGCGGAGGCGCAGGCTCTCCCACCAAGGTCAAGGCCGTGCAGAATATTGTCTTCCAGGCCAAGGAGAGCAAGACCCTGAGCGGCAGCGACGCCGACGTCGAAGGCCTGATCCAGGAATTGTTGAACGAAAAGATTATCGGGTAGAGCTATGAAGAACGTATTCGTATATTGCGAGATTGAAGGCACCAGCGTTGCCGAAGTCTCCCAGGAACTCCTCACCAAAGGACGCAAACTCGCCAACCGCCTCGGAGTGCAGCTCCACGCAGTTGCAGCCGGCAGCGGCATCACCGGAAAGGTGGAAAGCCAGATACTCCCCTACGGAGTGGACAAGCTCTTCATCTTCGACGCCCCCGGGCTCTTCCCGTACACCTCCGCGCCCCATACCGACATTCTGGTGAACCTCTTCAAGGAAGAGCAACCCCAGATCTGCCTGATGGGCGCTACCGTGATAGGCCGCGACCTCGGTCCGCGCGTCAGCTCCAGCCTTACCAGCGGCCTCACCGCCGACTGCACCCAGCTTGAGATCGGCGACTACGAGGACATTAAGACCCACGAGAAATACACCGACCTCCTCTATCAGATCCGCCCTGCATTCGGAGGCAACATCGTCGCCACCATCGTGAATCCCGAGCACAGGCCCCAGATGGCTACGGTGCGCAGCGGAGTCATGCAGAAGCAGGTTCTGGACGAGAACTACAAGGGCGAGGTGGTAATAGCCGACGTGGCGAAGTACGTACCCGCCGAGGCCTACGTGGTGAAGGTCATCGACCGTCACATCGAGGCCGCCAAGCACAACTTAAAGGGCTCCGCGATCGTGGTGGCCGGAGGTTACGGCGTGGGCAGCAAGGAAGGCTTCGAGCAGCTCTTCACCCTCGCGAAGGAACTCCACGGCGAGGTCGGCGCCAGCCGCGCTGCGGTAGATGCCGGATTCGTCGACCACGACAGGCAGATAGGCCAGACGGGTGTCACCGTGCATCCCAAGGTCTACATCGCCTGCGGCATTTCCGGACAGATACAGCACATCGCCGGCATGCGCGACAGCGGCATCATCATCTCCATCAACACCGATCCCGACGCCCCCATCAACAAGATCGCGGACTACGTGATCATCGGCAAGGTGGAAGAGGTCGTGCCCAAACTCATCAAGTACTACAAGGCGAACAGCAAATAAACCGAGCGAACTATGGCAAACTACTATACCGACCATCCCGAACTGGAATTCTACCTCGACCATCCGCTCATGAAGAGGGTGGTGGAACTGCGCGAGCATTTCTATGAGGACAAAGATAAATTCGATGACGCTCCCGTCGACTACGAGGACTGCATCGAGAACTACAAGCGCGTGCTGGAGATCATGGGAGATCTGGCAGCGAACGTGATCGCCCCCAACTCGGAGGCGGTGGACCTTGAAGGTCCGCGCCTCGAGAACGGACGCATGATCTACGCTTCCAAGACCTTCGAAAACCTCGACGCCATCCGCAAGGCCGGGCTCAGCGGAGTCGCACAGGCCAGGCGTTACGGCGGCCTCAACTTCCCCAACGTGCCCTTCAGCATGCTGAGCGAGATAGTTTCCGCGGCGGATTCCAGCTTCCAGAACATCTGGAGCCTGCAGTCCTGCGCCGACACTCTCTACGAGTTCGGAAGCGAAGAACAGCGCCGGCGTTACATCCCCCGCATCTGCGCGGGCGAAACCATGAGCATGGATCTCACCGAGCCCGATGCCGGATCCGACCTTCAGCGCGTGATGCTCAAGGCCACCTACGATGAGGCCGAGGGCTGCTGGAGGCTGAACGGCGTGAAGCGCTTCATCACCAACGGAGATTCCGACGTGCACCTCGTGCTCGCCCGAAGCGAAGAAGGCACCACCGACGGCCGCGGTCTTTCCATGTTCATCTACGACAAGCGCAACGGAGGAGTGGACGTGCGTCACATCGAGCACAAACTCGGCATCCACGGCTCACCCACCTGCGAACTCGTGTTCAAGAACGCCAAGGCCGAACTCGTGGGCAGCACCCGCCTGGGCCTCATCAAGTATGTGATGGCCCTGATGAACGGCGCCCGCCTGGGAATCGCCGCACAGAGCGTGGGTCTCAGCCAGGAGGCTTACAACGAGGCACTTGCATACGCCCGCGAACGTGCGCAGTTCGGAAAGAAGATCATCGACTTCCCCGCAGTCTACGACATGCTCGCCACCATGAAGGCCAAGCTGGACGCAGGCCGTTCGCTGCTCTACCAGACCGCCCGCTACGTGGATATCTACAAGGGGCTGGAAGACCTGCAGCGCTGCGGCCGCGAGTTGAGCGCCGAGGAGAAGCAGGAGATGAAGAAGTACTCCCGCCTCGCCGATGCCTTCACTCCGCTCTGCAAGGGTATGAACTCCGAATACTGCAACCAGAACGCCTACGACGCCATCAGCGTGCACGGCGGCAGCGGATTCATCATGGAGTACAAGTGCCAGCGACTCTACCGCGACGCCCGCATCTTCTCGATCTACGAGGGAACCACCCAGCTGCAGGTCGTGGCCGCCATCCGCTACATCACCAACGGCACCTACCTGAACATCATGAAGGAGATGCTCTCCGACGAAGTTTCTGCAGAGCTTCAGCCACTTAAGGACCGCGTCGCCGCACTGGTCGGACGCTACGAGACAGTGCTAGCATCGATCGCAGGAGAGAGCCAGGAGAAGCAGGACTTCGTCGCCCGCCACCTCTACGAGATGACCGGCGACATAATCATGAGTCTGCTGATCCTGCGTGACGCAAGCGTGAGGGCAGACCTCTTCGCACGCAGCGCACATGTGTACGTGCGCCTCGCCGAGGCCGACTTCTCCCGTCACGAAGCCTTCATCGCAACAGTGAAAGAGGAGGATCTGGAAAACTACAGGGCGGAGTAGAATCAGTCGAACGCCAGGCCGCCGTAGCGCCGAATGTAGAACTCGTCTATAGTGCCGGTGCCCTTACGGGTTACGAGAAAGCGCACTATCTCGGCTATCTCTTCAGGCTGGATGAGTTCCACGGCGGACAGGTCCGGGCGCATCTTCTTCACCATCTCCGTCGCCACCCCTCCGGGACTTATGAGGTGCACCCTTATTCCAAAGGGCTGCACCTCTTTCGCAAATACCTGCGTAAAGCCGGCGAGGGCGTGTTTCGACGACGAGTACACGCTCTGATTCGCGTAGCCCTTGAAGCCCACCACCGAAGAAATGTTGATTACGGTGGGCCTCGACGAACGTTTCAGATGGGGAAGCGCCGCCTGGCAGAGGAAGAACGGCGCACGGGCGTTGACCGAGAACACCCTGTCCCACTCCTCGGGGGTCACCTCCGTGAACGGCCCCTGCTGCGGCAAGCCCGCGCAGTTCACCAGGACGTCCAGCCCTCCGAGGGCGGATACCGCCTCCTCAACTATCCCGGGAATGGATTCAACCTGCGAAAGGTCTGCCTCTATGCAGCAGACCTTCACCCCCTGCATTTTCGCTTTTACCTTTTCGAGAGCCGCGGCATTGCGGCCGACCAGTGCCATGTCGAAGCCAAGGGCTGCGAGTTCAAGTGCTATGCTCTCCCCTATCCCGCGGGAGGCTCCGGTAACGAGTGCTGTCATATCGCCATCAGTGTTTGCGTCACGTAAATATACGAAAATTTGTATATCTTTACGCCCTGCAGATCGCCTTCAGCTGCCTTTGGCTGCGCCATTTCCGCTTCGGCCCCGTCGAATGGATCTGGAGGATGCTCACTTATGGGCAGAGACTGCCGCTGCGCTCCCCCTGAGACCACCTCTGACTGGCGCGTGCCGATGCCCGCAAAATATACTTTTCAGGATTTTCCGAAATCCCGGGCCTTCAGGTATTCAATACATCCGCAGACTTCCGCCTCACTGTCTCGGTCGTCGGTGGTGAACCAGAGATAATCGGATTCGAGCTCGCTTCCGCGGTAGTCGAGCTGCAATGCAGGATGCTTTCTCACGAGCTCCCGGCATCTGCCGTGCATTGCAAGGAAGCGGTACAGGAGAGGAAGCGTCGGGAAGTCGCATCGGTAGCCCTGAAGCCATAGTTCGTCCGAGCAGTAAGAACAGACGCGTGCGGCGGCATCGTAGCACTTGTAGGCATCTCTGTAGAGGCCGAAGCGCAGATAATAGACCGCACAGTCTTCCAGGGCACAATACTCCCTGCCGTGGGCCTTCGCCCGGTTTGTTCAATGTCGTGATTCAGATTAGATCAGAACAGTGTAGGATGATTCTCGTCCAATTCTTTGAGGATGTGTTCCATGGTGGCCTGACGGATAAGGGCGCTGCGCGAACGAACTCCGAAACGCTTGCAGTACTCGTTGATTGCAGCCAGTTCTTTCTTGTTGAAGAAAACGCTTTTTCGGATCGTGCGCTTGAGCGCCGCGCGTTCCTTGTCGAGGTAGCGCGGGTCTATACCTGCCTTGTTTTTCCGTGCCATGTTGCAAATATAGTAAATATTTTTATATCAATCCCTTCTCCTTGGCTTTGGAAATGAGTTCGGCGGTGTTGGAGGGGGTACGGGACTCCTACCCCAGCACCGCGGCGATGATGCGCGAGAGCTGGTCGGTGCAGGAGGTGCCGCGCATGGCGCAGTTCACTCCGGAGAGGGTGGCGGCGGCGCTGCGGGCATCCTGGCCTTCCAGGAGGCGGCCGATCGCCTGAAGATTGCCGTTGCAGCCCTTCACATATTGCAGATTGTGGATCTTTCCGTCCACAAGGTCAAAGTCGATCCGGGCGGAACACACCAACACAGAGGGTTCGGCAGTGATGTGCCGAACCCCGTTGTTGGTAGTATCGCTCAGAATCTTGTAATCGTCTCCAAGCATTACTCAGGAATCATTACATACTGGATGCTATTCACGCCGGCGGCGACAGCTTCGGCAACCTCGCGCACCTTCTCGGGCGTAAGAGCCTCGACGGCAGCTTCATAGGCAGCATCTTCGTCGCCGTATCCCTCGATGATGTTACGCACCTGACGCATCCAGTAACGGTTGCTGATACGCTGCTCGGGGATGTTCTTCTTGAGGTTCAGCACCGCCTTCTGGAACTCGTCGTCGGTGGGACCCTCGGCGCAAAACTCGGCAAGCTGACGTTTCGCCACTGTAAGGAGGGTATCGCAGAGTTCTGGCTTGCACTGGAACTGAACCATGAAAGTAGCCTGCTGGTTGGGATACTTCTGCTGGCTGCCGGCAGTGTGGGCGCCGTATGTTCCGCCGATCTCCTCGCGCAGCGAAGCCACGTAGCGCATATCCATCACGAACGACATCACGTTCAGGGCTGCGTCAACCTCGGCGCTGTACTTGACGGGCGCGTGATAGTAGAGGAACACCGTGCTCTGAGGAGTCTCCATCTTGGTAGGATCCGTCATCTTTACGTCACCGACTGCAAGACGGTCGTTGTTGTCGATCCATTCGGGAGCCTTCCTGCCTTTCTTCAGGGAGCCTATATACTTCTCTACCAGAGGCTTCACGGCGTCGGGAGTGACATCACCCACGATCACGAGATTGAGCCCGGCAGCGTCGGCGAACATGCGGCGGTAATTCTTCTCGACGGTAGCGATGCTGGCTTTCTCGAGAGTGCCCATGTCGATTGTCTGATGACGGGGGTCGTTGTTGTATGCAAGCTTGCTGAAGTTCTTCTGCATCTTGAAGTTGGGAGTGTTCAGCACATTGGGGAGAATGCCCTTGAGCTGGTTCACGCCAACCATGTACTCCTCTTCGTCGAAGCGGGGCTGCACATACTCGAGATACATCAGCTGGAAGGCTGTCTCAAGATCCTTCTTGGTAGAAGTGGCCTGCACGCCGTTGTAGAGATTGTCGAGCACGGGCTGCACGGAAACATTCTTTCCGGTGAGCATCTTGCTGACCTGCGTGCCGCTGAAAGAGGCCACGCCCCTGTTCTGGTTGAACATCGCCCAGATATTGTCGTCGAAAGATGCAAGATCCTCGTCAGCCACGGTGCTGATGCCGCCTTCGCGATAGAGGCGCATAAGAATCTGGTCTTTCTGGTGGTCGGTGGGAAGCACATATACCTTCACGCCGTTCTTGAGAGTCCATACGGTGCTGCCGTAAGGGCCTTCCGCAGTCTTCTTGACCTTGGCGCCCTTGAGCTTGGAAGCGTCCAGGAAGTCGCTTGCGATCTCCTCGCCTTCGAGGGGCTTGATATCGGCGGCTTTCACCTTGGCCAGAACCTCTGCGATCTGCTCCTTGGCAGGAGTTGCGATACCGTCCTTGGCGGGACCCGTGTAGATGACTACGAGATTCTCTTCGGTAAGAAGCTGGGGAGCAATCTGATTGATGATATCGACGGTAAGAGTATTCAGGATCTGCTTTCCGAGTTCGAGATTGTCCTTGGGATCGAGATAAGGGGTCTGGTCGAAGAAGTTATTAAGAAGAGGACGCACCAGCTGGGGATTCTGACGGGTGTCGGCACGCTCTGCGGCGGTCTCGAGACCGGAGATCAGATTTGCCTTGGCACGGTTGAACTCGTCGGCCTGGAAACCGTAGCGGCGCATGCGCTCAAGCTCGGTGTAGAAGGCCTCGAATCCCCCGAGGATGTTGTCTTCCTTGAGAGTGACATCGCCCATGGCGGCCTCGACAGCCTCATAGATAAGGTTGCTCACATAGAAACCTCCGCTGATGTAGGGAGCGTCGGCCTTGGAGGTGATATCGGAGAAGCGCTCGTCCATCATCATGGAAATGAGGCGCTTGATGTACTGCTGCATCTCGCCTGCGATGGTGGCGTTGATCATTTCGGGAGCGGCCTCGCTCTTCCATGCCATTTCGATCGAAGGGGCGGAATTCTCGGGATCGGTAATCACTCCGATCACGGGCTCCTTGTTGGCAGGGAAAGCGATTGCGGGCTTCGCGGCCGGATTGGGCTCGGCGGGGATGATGCCGAAAATCTCCTTGATCTTGGCCTCGGTGCGGTCGACATCGACATCGCCGACAACTACCACCGCCTGCATGTCGGGATGATACCAGGTCTTGTAGAAGTTGTGAAGGCTCTGGGGCTTGAATCCCATGATGCTCTCCTCCAGACCTATAAGGGTGCAGGTGGCATACTTGGTATCGCCGAAATAATAAGGAAGGGATGCCTCGAAGCTGCGCCAGGAAGCGTTGCGGCGCTGGCGGCGCTCCTCGCGGATGACACCGCGCTCGGCGTCGATTTCCTCGGTAGCGTTAGTCACGAAGTGGGCATACTCGCGAAGGACCATGAGGCAGGAGTCAACCACCGTGGCACGCTCGACGGGGATATTGTTGAGCATGTACTGAGTCTCCTCGAAACCGGTGGAAGCGTTGATATTGCGTCCGAACTCGGCGCCAATGCTCTGAAGCCAGTTGAGAATTCCCTTGCCGGGGAAATGCTCGGTTCCGTTGAAGCACATGTGCTCGAGGAAGTGGGCGAGGCCGTCCTGGTCGGGAGTCTCCTGGATTGCACCGACATTGGTGGCAAGATAAAACTCGGCACGTCCTTTCGGGAGTTCGTTGTGACGGATGTAGTAAGTGAGTCCGTTGTCAAGCTTGCCCACCTTTACGGCAGGGTCGCCCGGGAGAGGACGCAGCATGGGATTGTCCTGTGCTGATGCAGAAACGGCCGCTACAGCGGCGAAGAGAAATAGAAACAACTTTTTCATTTCACCAATTTTGTTTTTGCAAATATATAAATATTTATTGAATATCAATATTAAATTATTGTTTTTGACTAAAAATATCGTTGATCGACTTCGCCGTCGGCAGCAACTGGATCAGGGACTCCGGTTCCAGCCGCCTTCCGATAATGCTTCCTTCCGGTGCGACCATATACATCTTCGGGGTGGAAATGACTCCGTAGAGGCGCAGATAATCGCTGTCCACATCCGGATCCCAGCAATGCACAAGCCGGACTTGGGGATTATCCACCTTGAAGCTGCGGCGGAATTCCCTCCAGGCCTTGCGGTCCCGGCCGGAATAGAAGGCCACGACGGTCAGGGGGAAGTCCACATTCCGCTCCAGAAGGGCGGGCAGCACCTTGCTCTCCACCCGGCACTTGCTGCAGGCCGTATCGTAGAACCATATCAGGCTGGTGACTCCGGCCGGAGGCAGATTTACATGCCCTCCGCACGGCTTGCGGGCCTTCAGCGAAGGGGCGTCCATGCCCAGCAGGGTATTGCGGTTCATATTGCAGAACATCTCCGCGTCCAGCGCCTCGAATTCTCCTTCGAAGGCGACTCTTCCCTTTGCGAACCAGTTGTCGTAGAGCCAGACGGCTACCGCCTCGTCTCCCATGACGGGGGCTTCCTTATAATAATTGAACAGGCTTACCGCAAGGTGCCTGCGCATCAGGGAATCGCGCACCGATCCTATCAGGAACTCGCACTCCCCCTGCTTGGCCTCCACGCTCTCGGTCTGGATGGCCGTCACATATTTCAGCACGAGGCTGTCGAGCAAGGCATAAGCCCCGTCCGCAGACTGCTGCGCCCGCAGTCCGAAGCCCGCCACGAGGGCCAGCACTATGCAGATAACTCGGCGCATCACTTTACTGAAGGGAGCTTGACTCCCTCAGGCATGAAGAGACTGGTGTCGCCGTTATGACGCAGAATATCGCGCACTGCGGAAGAAGAAATGTGCGCGAACTCCTGCGCAGTAGGGATTATTATGGTTTCGATCTCGGGAGCGAGACGGCGGTTTGCATCGGCGATGCTGCGCTCGTTTTCGAAGTCGAGCATGTTCCGGACGCCCCTTACTATGTGGCGTATGCCGAGTTCGCGGCAGATGTCGATGGTGAGCCCGTCGTAATTGACGACCTTCACTCCCTTCAGGCCGGCCGTGGCCTGACGGATTATCTCCAGTTTCTGCTCAGTGGAGAAGAACCCGCTCTTGTCCTGGTTGATACCTACAGCCACGACGACCTCGTCGAACATCGTGAGGGCGCGGCAGAGTATATTGAGGTGCCCTTCGGTAAAAGGATCGAAGGACCCCGGGAATAATGCTACAGTTGCCAATTTATCGGTGTTTTATTT
>ONFK01000040.1:0-4601 GCA_900317065.1 uncultured Bacteroidales bacterium | reverse complement strand
CCTTCTTGCCGCGGGCGAAATTCCCCCACAGCATGAACACTATTCCATTGCAATTATCTGAAATATATTTGATTACCGCATCGGTAAACTCCTGCCAGCCGATTCTGCTGTGCGACGTCGGCTGGGAAGCCCTCACCGTCAGCACGGAGTTCAGCAGCAGCACGCCCTGACGCGCCCAGCCCTCAAGATTGGGGCGCCCGCTCATCTTTATGCCAAGGTCGTTTTCTATCTCCTTGAAGATGTTGCGCAGAGACGGCGGAGCGGGGACTCCGTCCGGCACGGAGAAGGACAACCCCATGGCCTGTCCCGGGCCGTGATAGGGGTCCTGGCCGAGGATCACGACCTTCAACTCGCTCACAGGGGTAAGCTCGAAGGCGCGGAAAATCTGGCTTCCGGGAGGGTAGACAGTGGCTCCGGCCGCCTTTTCGGCATGCAGAAAAGAGACAAGCCCCGCAAAGTAAGGTTTGTCGAACTCACTTTGCAAGGCCTGTTTCCAGGATTCTTCGATGCGTACTTCCATCAGAAAACGTAATCTATGACATCATCTATGGTTTTGACGTAGTGGAAGGTAAGCCCCTTCACATATATTTCCTTGATATCCTCGATATCCTTGCGGTTCTCTTCGGACAGAAGTATGGTGTGGACTCCCGCACGCTTGGCGGCGAGTATCTTCTCCTTGATGCCGCCCACGGGAAGCACGCGGCCCCTGAGGGTCATCTCTCCCGTCATGGCTATTCCCTTCTTGATTCCCTTGCCGCGGAGGGCGGAGATCATGGAAGTCACCATGGTGATGCCGGCGGAAGGGCCGTCCTTAGGCACTGCGCCTTCCGGCACGTGCACGTGCAGATCCTTCTCGGAGAAGGTCTTGGAATCCATGCCGGCCATCTCGGGATGGGCCTTGATATACTGGTATGCGATGGTGGCGGACTCCTTCATCACGTCGCCCAGGCTGCCGGTCATGGTGAGTACGCCCTTGCCCCCGGAGACGGAACTTTCGATGAAAAGAATCTCTCCGCCGAGTTGCGTCCAGGCCAGGCCGGTGACAATGCCGGGGCCTTCATTGCCCTTCTGCATGTCGTGGAAGGCGGTGGGAAGGCCGAGGTACTCCTTGAGGTGCTCCTTCTTGATGGTGTCCGGATGCTCCTGTTCGAGGGCTATCTTCTTGGCGGTCACGCGGGCCAGTTTGGCTATCTGCTTTTCGAGACCGCGAACGCCCGACTCGTGGGTGTACTGATCTATTATCTCGCGCATCGCGGATGTGTCCACCTTGAGGTCGGCGGCCTTCAGACCATGCTCCTTGCGCTGCTTGGGAAGGAGGAAGTGCTTTGCGATTTCCAGTTTCTCTTCGGCGAGATAGCCCGTGACGTTGATGACCTCCATACGGTCCAGCAGCGCGGGCTGCACCGGCGAGATGCTGTTGGCGGTGGTTATGAAGAGCACCTTGGAGAGGTCGTAGTCCAGGTCGAGGTAGTTGTCGTGGAAGGTGGTGTTCTGCTCGGGGTCGAGAGCTTCGAGCAGTGCGGACGACGGGTCGCCCTTGAAGTCGGAGGCGAGTTTGTCTATCTCGTCCAGGACCACCACCGGATTGGATGTGCCGGCCTTGGCGATTCCGTTCAGTATCCTGCCCGGGAGGGCTCCCACGTAGGTCTTGCGGTGTCCGCGGATCTCGGCCTCGTCGTGCATGCCGCCCAGGGAGATGCGCACGTACTTGCGCCCGAGGGCCTTGGCAATGCTCTTTCCAAGGCTCGTCTTGCCTACTCCGGGAGGCCCGTAGAGGCAGAGGATGGGAGACTTCATGTTCCCTTTCAGTTTCAGGACTGCGAGATACTCAATGATGCGGTCCTTGACGGTGTCGAGGCCATAATGGTCGTCGTCCAGCACCTTCTGCGCATGCTTCAGGTCGAGATTGTCCTCGCTGACCTCGTTCCAGGGCAGATTCAGCATGAAGTCCAGATAGTTGTACTGGATGCTGTAGTCCGGGGAGTTGGTGTTGTAGCGGGACAGGCGGTTCAACTCCTTCTCGAAAGTCTCGCCGATTTCCTTCGGCCAGTCCTTCTTCTCCGCACGGGCCTTGAGGGCGTCGAGGTCTTCGGCATCGTCCATGCCGAGCTCCTCCTGGATGGTACGCAGCTGGCTGTTGAGGTAGTACTCCCGTTGCTGCTGGTCCATCTCCGACTTGACCTTCTGGTTGATGTCCTGCTTGATCTTGGTAAGCTCCAGCTGCATGTTCAGCATGGAGAGCAGCTTCATCGCACGCACCTTGACGTCGTCGTACTGAAGGAGGTCCATCTTGTCCGAGAAGTCGTCCACCTCGACGGTGGTGGCGATGAAGTTGACCAGGAACTGGAAGTTGTCGATGTTCCGTATGGCGGAGATGGCCTCGCGCGAAGCCATCGAGGTATTGCGGATGATGTGCCCTGCCTGCTCCTTGAGGGAGTCGGCGATGGCCTTTATGGATGTGAGGTCACCTTCCGGAAGGTAGTCGTCCAGATAATGGACCCGGCCGGTGAGATAGGGGTCGTAGTCGATGACGGAATCGAGCGAGAGGCGCTTGAATCCCTGCAGGATGGCGGTTATCGTGCCGTCCGGCATCTCCAGGCTCTTGATAATCCTGGCCACGGTACCATATTGATATAGGTCTGACTCCGAAGGATCCTCCACGGTGACGTCGGTCTGAGGGACGCAGGCGATGAACATGTCGCGTTCCTCGGCGTCCTTGACGAGCTTGATGGATTTGTCCCGGCCGATGGTGACAGGGAAAATCGTGCCCGGGAAGAGCACGGCGTTGCGAAGTGCCAGCACGGGCAGGATATCCGGAAGGGTGGACTCGTCTATCTTCTGGAGCCCATCTCCCTGCATTACAGGGATGATGCTGACTTCCGCACCGGCAGGAAATGTATATTCTTTATCTCTCATATTGTCAAAATGTCAGTAAAAGTGGATGCAATTACCCGGACACAAATATAGTCAATCTCCGTGCCACTGTCAAGAAAAGCCGTTTAGGATTTTGATTATTAAAAAATTAACTCTATTTTTGCATTCCCAAAAAGGGACTAACTAGATTTACTGATATTATGACTAAAGCAGACATTGTTAACGAGATCGCCAAAAACACCGGCATCGAGAAAATTCAGGTTCAGGTTGTCGTTGAAGAATTCATGGCAGCCGTAAAGGGTTCTATTTCAAAGGGTCAGCCTGTTTACCTCCGTGGCTTCGGAAGCTTCATCATCAAACACCGCGCCCAGAAAGCCGCCCGTAACATTACCAAGAAGACCACCATCAACATCCCCGCACACGATGTTCCGGCCTTCAAGCCTGCAAAAGTCTTCATCGCCTCTCTCCAGAAATAATTTTTAAACATTTTTTATATGCCTAGCGGAAAGAAGAGAAAAAGACATAAAATGGCTACGCACAAGCGTAAAAAACGCTTGCGCCTCAACAGACACAAGAAGAAATAGTCGACAGAGGCTCGTACGGGGGATCCGGCGGGCCTCTGATTTTTAAAGCAACACCAATATTTTTCCACTAATGGACGAACAGAAAGTCGAAAAAGACCTCGTCGTCGAAGAAAGCCTTGCGGAGGTGCGAATCGCGCTGATGGAGAACCATCGCCTGATCGAGCTCAACAGGGAATCGAACGAGGGTCACAGTTTTTCGGTGGGAAGCGTTTTCCTCGGAAGAGTCAAGAAACTCCTCCCCGCCCTGAACGCGGCTTTCGTGGATATCGGGGACAGCAAGGAGGCTTTCATCCACTACCTCGACCTCGGCTTCCATTTCACGGCCTTCGACACCTTCGTGCGCGAAAGCAATCCGAACAAGAATCTCAAGGACCTCTACAGTTCAATCAAACTTGGTCCGGTGCTCGGGAAGGAAGGACGTATAGAAGACCACCTGAAGGTAGGGCAGATGATAATCGCCCAGATCGTCAAGGAACCCATATCCACCAAAGGCTCGCGCCTGACTGCGGAAATTTCATTGGCAGGACGCAACATTGTGCTGATGCCTTTTGCCGACAAGGTCAACGTGTCGCAGAAGATATCGAGCAAGGAGGAGAAAAAACGGCTTGAAACTCTTGTAAAGAGCATTCTTCCGAAGAACTACGGAGCAATCATCCGCACCGCCGCCGAGGGCAAGAACGCCAGCGTGCTGGTGGCGGAGGTACAAAGCCTCATCGACAAGTGGGAAAGTTCCTGGAAGAAGATCGCGAAGAACAAGGGCATGCAGCTGCTCTTCACCGAGTACTCCAAAACCACCACCATCCTCAGGGATCTGCTCAACGACTCGTTCAGCAATATCTACGTGAACGACGAAAAGATCTATGAGGAAACCAGAAAGTACATCTCCCTCATTTCCCCCGAGCAGGAGAAGATCGTCAAGCTCTACGACGGAAAGGAACCCATCTTCGACCATTTCGAAGTGACGCGCCAGATAAAGAGTTCCTTCGGAAAGGTCGTCCCGATGAAACAGGGTGCCTACCTCGTAATCGAGACCACCGAGGCGCTGAATGTCATAGACGTGAACAGCGGCATCAGGGCCAAGACCTCCGACCAGGAGGAGAACACCTTCGAGGTGAACAAGCTTGCCGCAGAAGAAATAGCGAG
>ONFK01000096.1 GCA_900317065.1 uncultured Bacteroidales bacterium | reverse complement strand
TAAGAGGAAGCCTGTCATATGCCTGATCAAGAAGACGTATGATGAAATTGAAACAAGTGTCTATGTTCTCCCTGTACACTCTAACGCTTTCAACATCGGAATCGATAGGCAGACTTTCCCTGATTACAGGAACAGGCCCCCATTTACGGACAAGGTTGAAATGGTAATACGCTTTAAGGAAAGTAGCCTCCGCCTTCCACTGCTCCTTCTCTTCTTCAGTCATATCCGGAACCTGGTCAATGTTTTCCACAAGGATGTCGCAGCAGCGGATTCCTTCATACATGCTTGCCCAGTCGTTTGCATATACACGTGAAGCGGACTGAAAACCACGGGCAATCTGGAAATATGAATTGGGCACGCGCGAACTGGTATTGGAAACAATACGCCCGACAAGATCCCAAAGTTCATCTCCCGTAAGCATACCGGAGTCAGACGCAACATTACCGTCTACAGGCATATATGAATAACATGTGGCGAGATATCGCAATGCAGTGGAACGCAAATCAAACGCCATTTCCAAAGTGGCAACGCCATCATCAGGAACAACATTGAGAAAGCCATTGCATGATCCTACACCCAACAACGAGCTTGCGACTGCAATACAAACCGATAATTTCTTTATTATTCTACGCATAGCATATCATTATTTGAATGTAACATGGAAACCGATATTAAAAGTCCTCTGAATAGGATAGTTGAGCCCAGAACTTGCAAGTTCGGGGTCCCACAACTTGAACCGGCTCCAGCAAAGCAGATTGTTACCCTGGAAATAAACGCGGAGATTCTCCACTCTCCAACGCTGCAACCACTTGTAAGGAAGGGTGTAACCAAACTCAAGCTGCTTGAGACGCAGGAAGGCGCCGTCGCGCATCCACCAAGTGCTCACTGCTGAATTGTTATAGTTGGAATATGCGCTGTAGCGGGGCCACAGGGCGTAGATATCGCGGTTGTCCTCGCTCCAGTGGCTATCGGCGTAAGCTTTTAGCAACTGGGTATTATTCACGAACGGTGCGGTACCGGCAATATTCTTGCTGGGATTGTAGTTGGTAGAGGCATCTATCCAGAAACTCTCGTTGGCAAGACCCTGGAAGAATACCGAGAAATCAAAGCCCTTCCAGCCCACGGAAGCACCGAAACCGTAAATGATTTCAGGGGATGTCGGGAGACCGATGGGCACCATGTCGGCTTCTGAGATCACGCCGTCGCCGTTCACGTCGGTGTACTTGATGTCACCGCCGCCGTACTGACTGCCGAACGATGCCTGGGAAGGCGAGTTCGCAGCTTCCTCGTCATCGACGAACAAACGCTCGGCTATGTAACCCCAGGTCTGTTTGAGGGAATGACCGGCATGCTGGCGGTAGGATTCCTTGTATTCGGGTTCCTCATAGACGAGATACTTGCTGGAAGAATAAGTGAAATTGCCTCGGGCGGATGTCCACAGATCCTTGTTCCACACCTGCTTGTAATCGGCCTGAATATCAATGCCGTGGGCAGCGGCCTCACCGATGTTTGCGGATATTCCTGCCTGAAGTCCCATGGTTTCAGGCACGTCCGCCCTGTTCATGAAGATGTCTGTGCGGTGTTCCCTGAAGTACTCGGCAATTATGTCAATCTTGTTGAACAGCCCCAACTCGACTGCGAAATTGGACTTGTAGGATTTTTCCCATGTAATCTCCTCATTAGCATAGCGAAGGACATCAATACCGGCATAGCCGTGATTCCATGTCTCACCAAAGGTGGCACTGCGGGAAGAACTGTTCATATTCATTTCGGAAAGGTAGTAAAAACGATTCGCCTTTACACCAATATTGTCGTTGCCCACCAGTCCGTACGAAGCACGGAATTTGAGGTTGTGGACATACTTGTTCAAACTCTTGAACCAAGGTTCGTTGGACACGACCCAGGCGAGTCCTGCAGAAGGGAAAAATCCCCAGCGGTGGGTCTTGTAGAAACGTTCGGAGCCATTGTAACCGAAGTTGAACTCAGCGAAATAACGTTTGTCGTAACCATAAGTAAAGCGGCCTGAAAGACCGGCGTTGCGTGAAGGAAGCGACAACTGAAGGGATCCGGCATTGGCATCCAATGATTCGCGGGCCGTCAGGACAAGAAGGCCGGTGACATCATGTTTCCCAAACTCGCGAGCATAGTTGAGACGGCTTTCAGAATACATTGTATTCGTAATAAGTTTCTTTCCTTCGCTATAACCAAGCCAGTTTGTTCCAGTTTCGTTGATCCGCTGAACCGTATAATATCCAGTATAGGAATCGTAATTATCCAGTGTGTACCAGTAAGGTGAAAATGAACGATACACTTCATAATATGAAAGCCTGGTAAGATTGAACAAAGTCATGAAGTGCAGGCCCTTGGTAATGAAGTCGAGGTCCTGGTTCAACTCCACCGCCGCGATCATCTGCGAACGCTGAGTGTCCTTGTAACCGCGCACCAGATCGGCATAAGGGTTGGAATAGGATCCGTCCTTATAGTTACCGAACATTATGTGCTTGATTCCCACGTGGTCATCGTCTGCAGGGAAATATGCAGGGAAAAGCACGGGATCGGAGTGGACCACCTGCTTATAAACCGCGTCACCGCCGTTCAGGGGTCCGGTGTAGTCGGTGAAGTTACCGGTAAGACGGACGGCGAGTTTTGTAGACTTCGTAAGGTTGATGTCCACGTTGGAACGGAGGGTATAGGTCTTCTGGTCGATATTGTTGTTGAAGGTATTGCGCTTGTCGACCTTGAGGATACCGGTATCTTCCGTGAAACCGCCGGTCACATAATAGGTTGCGACACGGCCGCCGCCTCGTGCGGAGACATTTGCGCGGTACGCTGTAGCGAAATCCTTGAAAAGCATATCGTACCAATCATTCGCAGGATAAATCAGTCGGTTTGCACCGGGCTTGCCGGTCTGTTCTATCTTGTCATAAGTGTACATCAGCTCTCCGAGAGGGTCGCGGGTGGAAATGGCCTCGTTGTAAGCCTTCATGTAAGTTACAGGGTCGGCCAGCTCGATATTCCTGGTCGGCTGCGACATGGAAGTCTCCACGCGTGCGAAAATCTTGGCGGGTCCCTCCTGTCCACGCTTGGTGGTCACATAGATGACGCCGTTCGCTCCACGGGCGCCGTAAAGGGCGGTGGCGGTTGCGTCTTTCATGATGGAGAAACTCTCGATGTCGTCCGGCTGGAGGCGTGCGAGGTCGGTGCTCGTGAGCTCGATATTATCGATAAGGATAAGCGGGCTGGTATTGGCACCGAAGGTGGTGATGCCTCGTACGAAGAAGTCGGCATTGTCCTGGCCTGGCTCGCCGCTTCGCTGATATGCGATCACACCGGCGACATTGCCCGCAAGCGCGGTCGTAAGGTTGCTGGACGGCACCTTCAATGTAGCGACATCAATGGTGGAGATGGAACCGATGACGCTTTCCTTTTTCTGTTTACCGAAGGCTACGATGGTGGTTCCTTCCAACTCGTTGGCCATGTCCTTCAGTTTTACCATGATGTTTTTCCTGTCCCCCACTTCGATCATCTGTGTCTCTTTTCCCACGAACTCTATCTTGAGTTTGTCCGTAGGTTTCACACCGCTGATTTCGAAGGAACCGTCTAAGTCAGTGATCACTCCTCGCGTCGTGCCGTCGATGGAAACGGTTGCCGCCGGCAGAGGCTGACCTGTTTCTTCTTCAAAGATGACACCCTGAACGGTTTTGGTCTGGGCCAAAGCTATCACAGGCAGCGTCAGCAAAAGGATGAAGATTGAGAGAAATCTCTTTGTCATAAATTAAACTTTAAAGTATATTTGCAAAGCAATGCTCAAAGTTATGAAATATTTCTCAAAGATTATAGCACTAATTTGTGTTTCCTTGGTGTTCCTTTGCGGTTGTACTCGGGAAAATGATCGGGAAACTTTGAATAATGACACAATAACCGCAAACGTGCCCGGGCACGTTCAAAAAGGGAATTCCCAGCAGAAAGGAACGATAATAATAAAAGTCGAGGAGAGTTTTGCACAAAAGATAGAATCCGGGGCCTCGACGCTCCCGGAAGGCGTCAGGCTGAGGAAAGCGTTCAGCGGGGACCCTGCCTTCGAAGAACGCCACCGCAAGGCCGGCCTGCACCTGTGGTATTATGCAGAGGCGGAAGAAGGAGTCCCGGCCACCAAGGCAAGGCATGAACTCGAGGAGATGGAGGGCCTGGAATATATGGAAACCATCCCTGAGGCGGAAGTGAACTCTTACATCCCATTCGACGATCCATCCTCCGGTCTGCAATGGCACCTCAACAATAACGGAGCCATCGTAAGCGGAGCCGTTGCAGGAAGAGACATCAATGTCATTCCCGTCTGGGAGAACTTCACCGCCGGCAGCAAGGAAGTCATCGTTGGAGTCGTGGATTCAGGAATACAATACGACCATCCGGATCTTCAGGGCGTGGTGATTCCGCCCGGTCCCTCCGGCAGCAAGTCCTTCCTCAATTCAGAATCATCCCATCCCTACGCATACACCCCGCAGAGGCATGGAACTCACGTGGCGGGAATCATAGCGGCCATCAACAACAACGGCACGGGGGGATGCGGCATCGCCGGGGGGAATGACGGCACAGGCGGTGTAAAGATACTTGATTGTCAAGCGATTGCGAACCTCGAAGGAGACAGCGGCGATATATATTCAGCCATTGTATGGGCGGCGGACCACGGAGCGGTCCTGCTCAACAACAGCTGGAACCTGTCTTACGATTCGATGGACCTGGTCCCGGACACTACTCCATTCTATTACAGAACCGTCATAGACTACTTTATCAATAACGCAGGGACCGACAAGAATGGCCATCAGACCGGTCCCATGAAAGGCGGAGTGGTTTTCTTCTCTGCCGGGAACAAGGAATGGACCAGGAGCCAGCCGTCAATGTATGAAAATGTCATAGCCGTAGGGGCGACCGGGCCTGCCGGAGAGTCATCCGCCTATACGAATTACGGCGACTGGGTGGACATCTGCGCTCCCGGAGGGAATTACAGTCCGTACGGCAATTACAACGCAATTATTTACAGCAGCGTTAGCGGCAGCGGCTATGCGCAGATGCAGGGCACCTCGCAGGCCTGCCCGATGGCCACGGGAGTCGCGGCCCTGCTGGTTTCCCATTTCGGAGGAGAAGGCTTCACCAACAAGGACCTGAAGGAACTACTCCTGGGCGGCGCCGACCGGGAATACACGCATACCCGCGAAATAGGCCCCACTTTGGACGCTCACGAATCCTTCCTGATAAAAAACCGGAAGATGGATCCGGTGGAAGACTTGAAAGCCGAATTCTCGAATTTGTCCGCCACGCTGCGCTGGACAAACGGGCACTGCGGCGACTGGCGTTTCTACGGCTACAAGACCATAGTTTCGGAAGACGAGAGCTTCCTGAAAGACTGCGACCCGTTCAATCTCCCGTCCGGCGTACGGAGCAGGACGACACTTGTCAAATCCGCGCCGGGAGCATCGATGTCCGCAGCCTTCCATCAGCTTGACAGTTGCAGAACATATTACGCAGTCTCATACGGTTATACAAGGTCGCACCAGTACACGAAAGACAGCAAAGTCATCAAATTCCGCATCAACGGCGCACCGTCAATAAAGCGAAGCGGCAACCCTGATGCCATCGAACTCAAATACAAGGATGACAAGGATGTTGAATTGCTATATTCCGATCCGGATTCGGACGAACTTGCCGTTACCGTAGAGCCAGGTTCGCCCGCATGCACCTGGACGGATGACGGAAAAGGACGGCTCACCATGCATTTCGACGGATCGAAGGCGCCTTCCGGAAGGTACACGGCCAGGGCGACTGTCAGCGACTCACAGAAAAAATCTTCCCTGGACATACCCTACACCCTTATCGGGAACAGCCCCGTGCAGCTTGTATCCCCAATTGAAGGGACCATCCTGCAAGCCGGGGGCAACGGAGTGTTCCTGAGGCTTCCGGACCACTTCACCGACCCGGACGGAGACACCATTGAGTATGAAGTATCCTGCGACAACCCTTCGGTTTACCTGAACAATTTCCAGGGGCTGCTGCAAATCAGCGGAGAAGAGTTCACGATTGCCGAAGTGAGCGTTTCCGCTTCCGACGGGATAGGCGATCCTGCCTCCTGCAGGTTCTTCATCCGCATTCAGGACGATGAAAGCGGAGTCTGCTTCTCCCCTTCCACGGTAACGGACAAACTCAGCGTCAGCTGCAGCAGCGAGGGGCAGGCAAAGATCATCATCTACAGTTCCACCGGACGCGCCGTCTTCTTGAAGAGCGTCGAGCAGGGACCTTTCAGCCCGTATGAACTGGATGTCACCGGCTTGGCGCCGGGCGTCTACACGGTAAAGGTCAGTTCCGGCAAAGAAAATAGGAAATTCAGAATAGTAAAGATATGAAA
>ONFK01000264.1 GCA_900317065.1 uncultured Bacteroidales bacterium | reverse complement strand
GGCTGCGGACATAACCTGCTGGGAGCCGGTGCCTGGCTGGCGGCTGTCGCCACAAAGGACTATCTGGAGAAAAACAATAAAGACGGAACGGTGATACTCTTCGGCTGCCCTGCGGAAGAAGGCGGGGGAGGCAAGGCGTATATGATGCGCGAAGGAGTCTTCGACGGACTCGACGCCATGCTCGACTGGCATCCCGACACCCGCAACACAGTCAACAAGACATCCGGCCTCGCCAACGTGCAGGTACTCTTCACCTTCAGCGGAAAATCTTCACACGCATCCGGCGCACCCGAAGCGGGCCGCTCCGCCCTCGATGCAGTGGAGGCCTTCGATTACATGATGAACATGATGCGCGAGCACGTCCCTCAGACCTCCCGCATCCACTACGTTATAACGGAGGGCGGCAAGGCCCCCAATGTCGTACCCGACAGGGCGAGCGTGAAATACTTCTTCCGCAGCCCTTCCCGCGAGACGGTGCAGGACATACTCGCGCGTGCGCTGAAGGCCGCCGAGGGTGCTGCGATGGGGACCGGCACGACCATGGACTACGAGCTGGTGTCCGGCAATTACGAGCGTCTGCCCAATGATGCGATGGCTTCGCTGGTGATGCGTTCGCTCGAGAAGGTCGGGGGAATCAAGCTGGATGCCAGGGAGATGGCATATGCGCGTGCGGTTGCCGCCGAGTCCGGTGTGGACGCCGCGCTGATAGACAAACTGGCCATCGTGGTCCCTCCGTCCGAGGAGGGGTACGAGGCCTATGTTTCGAGCGATGTCGGGAATGTGACCTGGGCAGTGCCCACGGGGAGCTTCCGTTACTCCTGTTTCGTGCCCGGCGGAGTGGGGCACAGCTGGCAGCAGGTCTCCAGCGGCGGAACGACCATCGGCACCAAGGGTGCTTTGGGTGCTGCCAAGGTGCTGCATCTGTCTGCTGTAGAATTGATTACGGATGCGAAGTTGCTGGACGAAGTGCGTACGGAGTTCAGGAAGCGCCGCGGGCCGGATTTCAAGTTCGAGCCCATGATGGGGAACCGTCGTCCGCCCTTCCTCGCCGCCGCTACGCTGGCGCCTGAGATGCCGGATTTGCGGACGGGCAAAGCGGCCTGCTCCGCAGAAAAAATGCTCCGCAGTCCGATTGCCGCGTCCGCTGACAATCCTGATGGGGCCGGGGGAGACCAGCGGCATTCCCAGCCCCTGCCGGATCTGCGTGCCGGGGGAATACCGTCCATAGTGCCGACGTCCCGGCCTGTCGCGGACACCGCCGGGCTGAACGTCTTCCTGCGTTCTTCCGGAATCCAGAATCAGGCTGAATCCGGCCGCTGCTGGTACTTCTCCACCGCCAATGTTCTACGCGGAGACCTCGAATTCAGCGTGGTCTATCCTTATTTCTGGGACATGATGGAGAAGGCGAACCTCTTCCTCGTGAGGGCGTGGGAGCATAGGAAAGAGGCCATTGACAGCCGCTACAACGAGGCTATCTTCCGTCGGCCGACATGGGATGGCGGGCATTTCATGGGAGCTGTTCATCTTATTGAGAAATATGGAGTTGTGCCTTCTTCGGCGATGCCGGAGACGTTTACTTCGCAGAACTCCGCTTCGCTTCTGCGGGAACTTCGCAAGTTGCTTCGCGCCTACGGGCTGAAGATGCGCTCTACTACTGATCCGGAGGCCGTTCGTTCTGCTGCTCTGGCTGATGTCCGCCGTGTTCTGACAGCCACGCTGGGTGAGCCGCCGGCATCTTTCACTTTCGAAGGCCGCGAGTATACTCCGGCATCGTTCCGCGACGCGTTCGTAGTCCCGGGGCTTTCAGAGCGATATGTCATGCTGATGAACGACCCGCGTCTGCCTTATAACAAGATGTACCGTGTGGAAGGCTCGCGTCAGGCTGCCGACGGGCAGGACTGGACCTTCCTGAACCTCCCTGTGGAGGAATTGGAGCTTTATGGTCTGGCTTCGCTTATGGAAGGGGAGAAGTTCTATTTTACCGTGGATACCTACCAGGATGCCCTGGCGGATGAAGGGGTGTACGATTCGTCGCTGTTCCCGCTGGATTCACTTCTTGGTGTGCATACGGCGATGACCAAGGCCGAACTCTTCGACTCCCGTGACATCTCTTCCGCCCATGCAATGGCCATGTGCGGGGTGCGTTACATCCCGAGGTCGGGCTTCAGGGATATCGTTGTCGACTGGGTGGCGGAGAACTCCTTCGGACTGGGCCGCGGAGCCGGCGGATACATCCAGATGGACGCCGAGTGGTGGCGCCGCTATATGTTCCGCATGGCCATCGACCGCAAGTTCCTTCCCGAGCCGCTCGAAGCCCTCCTCGACAGTACCCCCGAAGTCATTCCCTACTGGAACGTCTATTGATCCATACTCCGGTCCGCCGTAGGTCATCGGCCTGGGCGCTCTCCGGAGTCTGATCTCAAAGCCCGGGTTTCATACACTCCGTTTCAAACCTTACAGGATGTATGCAAAACCGGGCATTTTGCATACATCTCCCTACAAACCGCTCGACTTGTATGCAAAACCTGGC
>ONFK01000031.1 GCA_900317065.1 uncultured Bacteroidales bacterium | reverse complement strand
TATGCCAGAGGAAACAAGGAGGCCAGCGTCGCCAAGTTGACAGGTTTCTCCGTTTACGATTACCGCGAAAGCATGACCAATCCCAAGGTGTTCAAGTACGATGGGGGCGGTAATCTGGAAAAAGGTCTTAATTATTACAGTGTCTACACTGTGCCACCTGTAAAGACTTCGTACAGTCCTGTGGAATGGATATCTTCGCAGACACTCCAGCCTGTTTCGGCTCCTCTGGTCGTGCGTACCGCAAACGGAAGATATGCTAAAATCCGTTTCAGCGAGTATGACCGCAGCGCTGGCACTATCAGGATCAAATACGTTTACAATCCGGAAGGAGGGAGGGACCTGAAATGAAAAAGATATTGCTTATAATCGCCCTCGTACTCAGCCTTGCAGCCTGCAAGAACCGGGGCGGAGAATCGAAAGTGCCGAATCTGAGGGACGAACTGACCATAGGCGGACTGTCCGATGACAAATGGACCTACTTCTCCTTCGAGTCCGGCGAGGTGGTTGGCCAGAGCACCTTCGCAAGCGAGGAGGAAGATGCGGCATGGGCCGCAAGGAAGGACTGGGACCTTGCCATCTGCGGAGAGTATCTGAAAACCAATGGCGGCAGTTCGGGCGATGGCGCAGGAGGTATACAGCGGGATAAAGAAAATACCTTCCAGTCGTTGGAGGAGGCTCCGCTGGAAGGTTATCTTGCAGATACCCTGTTTATCGTGAAATAGGACTGTTATAATTCTGGTAATCAGCGGAACACCGCGAAATCTATCCTTTCGTAAGGGCTTTTCTCCCCGGTCTCGTACAGCACACCGGTAATCTGGCGGAACACCACGACGCGCTGTCTCAGGATTACCAGGTCGGAGTAGGCGGCCGGCCCTTCGGTTATGGTGCAGAACGGAATCCAGGTCTGGCCCGTGCCGGAGATGTCTTTCCGGACTGTAAGGTTCCTGCGCTGCGATTCATCTTCCGGGTTGGAGAAATACAGGCGCCCCCTGCGGTCGGCGATCTGGCTCCCCTGGCAGTTCGGATCCGGCAAGGCCCATATTGTCCAACAGCCCTGGGGATCCGCTCTTTCGCCCCCGTCTTCCACGAACGCCCCGAGCCTGCAGTGCTCCCTTTCGCTGCCGTCCAGACGCCAGTCGCGTATGTTCACGAGTAGCTCGTCCTTCCGGAATTCGCTTACGCTGCATTCATTTCCCTTCTCCAGCACGGCCCCGATGCGCCAGGACCTTCCTCCGTCGTCGCTCAAGATAAGATGCGAGCAGGTATTCCGCGCTCCCTCGTCCCATACTCCATGATTGCAGGGCACCACTACGCGCCCGCTTTCCGTCAGCAGGGCATGCCCCGGGCCGGTCGCATACCAGGTCCATTCAGGATCTTTCACCTGGGAGGTGATCTCCTTTGGAGCGCTCCAGCTGAGCCCGTCGTCGTCCGAGTACAGGCAGAACACCCTTCTGGTATCCTCCGACCTCCTGTGGTGTATGTCCATTTCTCTGTCTGAACCCTTGTTCCAGGTGCATACAAGGAGGATCCTGCCGTCCGTGAGCACGACCGGGGAAGGATTGCCGCAGACGTTTTTTCCATCCCCCCACACGGTGATCATCGGCCCCCAGCTTTTTCCGGCATCGGTGGAGCGCTTGAGCACCAGGTCGATGTGCCCCGAATCCCCGGCGCTGTCGTGCCTCGCTTCGGCGAAGGCCAGGATGGTGCCCGCCTTGCTTTTTACGGTTGCCGGAATCCTGTAGGTGTCGATTCCGCCTTCGCCCTTTTCGAATACCGTACTGCGGAAAAGCACTTCGGCCGGCCTGTCGCATCCGCAGATGCAGGCAAGCGCGGCCAGAAGCGTATAGAGTTTTCTCATTTTATTTCGTCGGGCGGGTGAATCCCTCGGCGGCGGCCTTCTTGTTCACACGGTCGATGCGCGACTGGGTGTCGGGGTGCGACGAGAAGAGGTTCGCAATGGAAGTGACCTGCGCGGAGGTGCCGCTCTGGCTCTTGTCCATCAGTTTCTCGAAAGCGAGTGCCATATAGTAGGGGTTCTTACCTGCGCCCTTCAGGAAGTCGTAGCCGAAGTCGTCGGCCTCGGTCTCCTGCTTGCGGGAGTACTTGGCGTTTACCATCTGCTCTGCGAGCTGGCCGAACACGCTGTCGGTGAGCGATGCGGCCACATTTCCGGTAGAAGCGAGCACGTCCATCGCGGCGGATGAGAAGAGGCTTGCCTTGTATGCGTTGAGGGTGTGCTTCATGGCCACGTGGCCTACTTCATGCCCGATTACTCCGAGGGCTTCGTCGTCTGTCATCACGTCCAGCAGGCCGGTGTATACGCGGACATTGCCGTCAGCGCAGGCGAATGCGTTGATTTCGTTGTTCTTGTATACCTTGAAGGTCAGCGGAGTGCCGTCCACCTGGGTAAGCCCCTTGGTGATCTTGTTCAGGCGGTTGACATAGTTGCCGCTGGTGATGATCTGGTTCTGGGCGTCGAGCTGGGCGACGGACTGGGAGACATAGCCTTTGATGTCGTTGTCCGAAATGCTGAGGGCCTGCATTACCTTGGCTCCGCTCTGCATGAGGCGGGCCTGATTGAGGGATGCGCAGGATGTGAATGCGAGTGCAATCGCGAAAATGAGAGAGAATTTTTTCATATCTTTTTGATTATTACCAGCGGTTATAGTGGATGTTTTCGGGTTTCCACTTGTCTTTAGGCTGTTCGTCGCCTGCGGGATATCCTACAGGTACCAGGCAGTATGGGGTGACGCCTTCGGGGATGCCGAGGACCTCTATGGCCTTATTCATGCGGTTTTCATAGGGATAGCAGGCCGTCCATACAGCTCCGAGGCCTATGGATTCGGCGGCGAGGAGAAGGTTTTCCGTGGCTGCGGCGCAGTCGGCGGTCCAGTTGCCGTTGGGCACTTTGTCGCCGTTGCGGTTGATGAAATCGGTTTCTCCGCAGATTACGAAGAGTGCTGCGCACTGGGAATACATCCTCTGCGGACCGTCGGACTGCAGAGCTTCCTTGGTGCTCTGGTCGGTGACCACGATGAAGCGCCATGGCTGGATATTGATGCCCGAGGGTGCGGCCATCGCTGCCTTGAGCAGGGTTTCTATCTGCGCGTCGGTGAGTTTCTGTTCGGTGTATGAACGCACGCTCTTGCGGCTCATTATGGTCGCCAGGGTGGAGTTTTCAGTTTGTTCGGAAGAGTTGCTGCAGCTGGCGAAGATTGCCGACAGTGCCAAAAGGAGGATTAGTAATGGATGCTTCATATAGTGATATTTGAAGCAAAGATAATGTATATTTTCGAAATACTGATAAGTGCTTTGATGCCGCTTCGGCGTGCACGCTGTCCCTAAATCCCGGACAGCATGCACGGTATCCCGGTCAAAGTGTGCTTGCTGTCCCTGTTTTCCGGACAGCATGCACGGTATGCGGGGGATGAAAAGGTTGGGGCGGGATTTCGCGGCGCAGCCGCAGGCTGCTACGGGATTTGCTCGGCGGGGCGCCTCGCACATCCCTGGGGTGGGGGCTTTCAAAACATCGCAGCTTTCGGAACCTAAGGGTTCCTGGCTGTTTTGTTCCCTGCCCCTTATGTGAGCAAGCTCCCAACGGGGCCGGAAACGAAAACAGCCCGGCACTTTGTGCCGAGCTGCAAGTCCTTGAGCGGAAAACGGGATTCGGACCCGCGACCTCAACCTTGGCAAGGTTGCGCTCTACCAACTGAGCTATTTCCGCGATTGGGACTGCAAATATAAGCCGAAAAATTGAAAGCGCAAAATTTTTTTAGTACATTTGAATACTAAAACCAAAGTACAATGAAAATAATCATCGGTCTGCTCATTATTGCAATCGGCGCATTCTGCCAATCGTCAAGCTATGTTCCTATCAACAAGATCAAACAGTGGAGCTGGGAAAGCTACTGGATGGTCCAGGGGCTTTTTGCCTGGCTGCTTTTCCCGCTTCTGGGTGCCCTGCTTGCAGTTCCTTCCGGAGAATCTCTCTTTGCAATGTATGCTGCGCATCCTGCCGAATCGCTCAAAACCATATTTTTCGGTATACTCTGGGGTGTAGGCGGTCTCACCTTCGGACTGTCGATGCGTTATCTTGGTGTAGCCCTCGGCCAGTCGATTGCCCTGGGAACCTGCGCCGGCCTCGGCACCATCCTCACTCCTGTCTTCACAGGTAATACCTCGGACCTCACCGCCCCCGTCATTGTCGGCGTGGTTGTTACCCTCATCGGCATTGCCATCATCGGCGCCGCCGGAGCGCGCAAGGCTAAAGAAGCTGGCGAAGGCGCGAAGGATGCCGTCAAGGACTTCAACTTCGGCAAGGGCATCTTCGTGGCCCTGCTCGCCGGATTCATGAGCGCCTGCTTTGCAATAGGCCTTGGCTTCGGCGAGAATCTCGCGTGGGAAGCCACCAAACCCATATTCAAGACACTGCCCGCCACCCTGCTGGTAACATTCGGCGGATTCCTCACCAATGCCTGCTACTGCTTCTACCAGAACAGCAGGAACAGGACATGGAGCGACTACTCCAAGGGCTCTCTCTGGGGTAACAATATCATCTTCTGCTGCCTCGCCGGACTTCTATGGTACAGCCAGTTCTTCGGTCTGAGCCTCGGCAAGGGCTTCCTCACCGACGCGCCCGTGCTGCTTGCCTTCAGCTGGTGCATACTCCAGGCCCTCAATGTCACCTTCTCCAATGTCTGGGGCATTATCCTCAAGGAATGGAAGGGATGCTCCCGCAATACCATCACCATCCTCGTCATCGGACTTGCGGTGCTCATCGTATCCTCCTTCCTGCCCCAGTTGCTGTAAGAAGCCTGTATAAAAACAACGAAAAGCGGCTCGTCAAGGCCGCTTTTCATTTATGATCAAGGGGAAATTAGATTTCCTCCACCACGGGAGCCTCGGGAGCGTTCTTTGCAACAGACGCGATGCCGAGTTTCAATGTGCGTTCGGTAGCATACATCTGGCTGGCGCCGATAACCTGTCCGTTGGTAGCCTTGAGGTTGAAGAAAGGCTTGCCGTTCTTGGCGACCTTAACCTCGAACTTCTCGGGATCCTGGCTGTTCTTGCGAACGGACTCGATGCCGTTGAGGCAGGATTTCTTCTCTTTGTAGCCCTCGCTGGTGAGGATGACCTGGCCGTTGCTGGCCTTGAGGTTGAACTGGAACTCTCCGTTCTTCCTGACGGTGATGACGAATTTACCCATAGTTATAATTATAATTGGTTGTAGTCGCGATACATACAAATGTAGGCAAATTTTTTATAATTACAACCTCATTTTTCTCATTTGTGCCTTGCTGGCATTCTGAACGGCGTCCAGGGCCTTGATGTCGGGGGTTCCAGTGATCTCCAGGGTGGTCTTTCCGTATCTTCCGGTGATATGCCCGTTCAGGAGCATTTCAACTGTATACACATCGTATGTTCCGGTGCCTTCTCCTGTCAGGGTATAGTCCATATAACCGCTCTCTACATCTTTCCCGCCTTTCGCCAGAAGCCAGTCGAGCCCTGCCTGGTAGTTATAGTTTGGAGCCATCATCTTGTACCACTCCAGCAGGCCGTCCCCGCCCTGCAGGTCGTCCGCACCGCCTCCGTTGCGGAATGCTTCCAGCAGTTCTTCTTCCGTCTTGATGCTGCCGGTGGGGCACAGTACGTGGTAATAGTAGGCGTCGCCGGTGCCGGAAGATGAAATGCGATCGCAGTAGATGGTATTGCCGCTTCCGTTCACATCTTCATACCGGCCAAGGTATTCCGCCTTCCATTCGGACTGGGGAGAAAGCGGCCCGTCAACACTGTAAGAGATGTAGTCAGATACTGAGAAACTTTTTGTATAGCACACTCCGGTAGACTTGCCCGAAGCGTCCACTTCCATAACCAGGATCTTGTAATCTCCCTTGGGAAGAATTCCGTAGATGTAAGAACCCGTGCCTTTGGAAAAGTAGTCGTCAAAGGAGATTTTCTGCATGATCAGGTAGTTCGTCAAGTTGTCGAGGCGGATATTGACGTAGGAACTCAGCGACGATATCTGATTCTTGTCCACCACGGTATAGTCGTAACGGAAATCGTCGTCAGTCTCGATCTGGAATGTGTCGCCGTAACCGGTCTTGCCGAAGCCTTTGCCCAAATAGGTTATCTTCACGGAATCAATCTCCATAATTTCATAGCGTTAACAAGATGAAGAACCCGTTGTTTTCGTTGCATTCCGAAAATAAAACCTTAAATTTGCGTCAGATGAAAAAGATTTTCTTACTGTCGGCCGCCGTGCTGCTGCTTTTTTCCTGCGGCGGAAAGGAAGTCCTGCCAGAGCCGGACAAACCTGTCGTAGTGGTTCCGGACGAACCTGATGAACCCGACGGACCGGACGAACCCGGCACGCCCGATACTCCGGATACCCCCGACGAGCCGGATACTCCCGCATGGACCAGGACGGAAGTTTTCGACGAATCTGACATCGTGTTCTCGCTCGGAGCATTCAGCGATGTCCACATCGGCAACGCTTACGGCTCCGAGGCCAAGTTCACGAACGCACTGAACCAGCTCAAGGCCAAGGCGGCGGAACGCGATCCGGACGGGCTCGACGCCACCATGTTTGTGGGAGACGTCGCCAACACCAACAGCACTTCGCAGGCGAAGACTTTCATCGACCTGTACGAGAAGGTCCTGCCGCACGGCGATATCCCCCTGATATACACTCCCGGCAACCACGATATCAACGATCCGTTCCGCGATGTCATGGACGACAGCTATTTCACCACCGACCTCGACAACGACCTGCGTGTCCGGTACAACTGCCGTCATTGCGTGGTGGACAGCACCCACATACTCGGCCTTCTCCCGCGGCAGTTCTCCCCGATGACATACGATCCTGTAGCCGTGCACTGGCTTGACACCACCCTCGCGTCTGTCACGGCCAAAGCGCCGGAAAAGTACGTGATGGTCATCACCCATCCCATGATATACAACACCTGCTACGGTAGTCTGCTCGGGGAATTCTGGTACACGAAGGGCCTCTCGGCCGTGCTGGTCAAGTATCCGCAGGCGGTGGTTTTCGGAGGGCATCTCCATTTCCCTCTCAACGATCCCCGCAGCATCTGGCAGGGCGATTTCACTTCGATGGGCTGCGGCTCCTGCAGCTATATGGCCATCGAGGACGGCAAGTACGACGACATGAAGAGCGCCACTGTGATGAAGGACGCGGGTGAATTCTCCCAGGGTCTTCTCCTGCAGTTCGACCGCAGCGGCAACGCCCGCATCTGGCGCATGGACTATTATCACGACGCAACCATCGGCGAGCCTTGGGAAATCTCATATCCCCGTGCGGACAAGGTGCATCTGCAAAAGTACAGCCATGCCGCGCTGGGTGCCCGGAATTCCGCACCGCGACTCTCGGAGATGGAATTCGTGGCCGGCGAGGGCTGCGATTCCCTGCGTTTCGCAGCCGGCACCGACGACGAGTTCGTCCATCATTATGTCATCACAGTCTTGAAGGACGGGGCCGTGGCGGCTACCCGGCGCATCCTGTCCGACTGGTACCGTCATCCGCAGACCTCAGGCATGCGCGAGGTGTGGACGCGTCCCATTGGAAAGCTTGAAGGCGGTTCCTATGAAATCCGGCTGACTGCCTACGATTCCTGGGACGCCGCGAGCAATACGCTCGTCAAGCAGCTGACCATCAAAGACCAGGACGTCTTATGGGTGACTGACGATGCCGGATCCCGTTCCGTCGACGGCGGCAGCGGAACTGTCTCCGACGGCTGGCTCAGCTACGATTCCGGAAAGGTCGAATGGACCGCCAACTCCACCGGCCTGCCCAGGGTGCAGAATCTGACTCTTCCGAACGGAACTCCATTGAAGGTCGTGCAGGTCTCGGAAGATGATTTCCGCGGGGAATGGAGCCTGTATTCCAAGGTCTTCCATCTTCTGGGCAACTATATTTCCACAAGTTCGGGCACTTCGCAGATTACCAAGGTCCGCTTCGGCGACCCTCTCGACGCCACCCTCAACAACATTGGCATACGCGGTCTTGCCGGCACGGCTGAAGAGTTGGTGATGGATGCCAGGGTAAGCATCGATTACGAAAACGGGGGCGCGGCCCTCGGCCTCTTCTTCGACGGCCGCAAGGCGCAGAAGATAGTGTCCGGCAGCCATGCGGGCGGATATGCGGCCTTCCTCCCGGAACTCACAGGCAAGGCCTGGTCCAGCGCCTACTATGAGTTCGGGCGTACGCAGATAGGCACTCCGAACTACGACTGGGTGAGGTTCGCGCTCAGGATAGAAAACGGCCGCATCACCGCGACCCTCGTGCCTTTCACGCAGAGGGTTTCGGTGCACCACGACTACGACGAAGACAATGTCATAGGCATCGAGCTGATGCATTTCAGCAGCGAAGAGGTTTCCGATGCCGGCCTCACGCGAGGCAGCCAGACCTACACCCACGTTCCCGGGCAGACGAAATCCGCCGCATATCTCGTGATCCATCAGGCCAACTACAAGGACTCTCAGGAAGGGGGCATGTATTTCATAAAGGAGTAGCCGGATGAAACGTTCCGATGTCATTCTTGCAGCCGCCCTGCTTCTGCTGCTTCTCTCCTGCGGAGGACGTAGAAAAGCAGCGGCTCCTGCCGTCCTTGCGGAGAGGCCCTTCCCGCAGGTAAGCATTCCTTCGGCATACACCGACGACGATGAGCGTATCGCCTATGGCGTCGGGCATTACTGGGACGGCTTTTTCGAAGGCCCTGGCAGGACGGACTCCGCTCACGTGCTGGGCGTTCCCAAGGGAGAGGTCGAGCAGGCTCTGTCGAACTATATCGGCGTACTGGAGGGGATGCCTCTGGAACAGGCGCAGCAGCACATGTCCTCCCTTTTCGACAGAATCGCGGCAAAGCAGCTCCTGGATACTGCCGACAGGGTATATCTGTCCATGACGGAGATGGTCTCCCGTTATCTCTACGACCCGAATTCGCCGATGCGCGACGAGGATCTATACCTGCCTTTCGTTCAGAAGATGGCCTCCTCGCCCCTGACCGGGGAAGACATGCGCACGGCCTGCCGGTATGAGGCCCGGATGTGTTCCATGAACCCGCGGGGCAGCGTCGCTCCGGACTTCGCCATAACCCTGCGTAACGGTACGCAGGTGCGCATGCATTCGGTGAAGGCTGAACGGACGCTTCTCTTTTTCAGCAATCCTGGATGCCACAACTGCCTGGAAATCATCGAAAAACTTAAATCCGACCCCAAGGTGCAGTGGCTGGTCGGCGAAGACCGCCTCGCCGTCATCAATGTATATATAGATGAAGACCTCAAGGCGTGGCGCGACTATATGCCCGTCTATCCCGGGGAATGGCTGAACGGCTACGACGCAGCCCACATCATCCGCGAAGACATCCTGTACTGCATCCGCGCCATCCCTTCCCTTTATCTCCTCGACACCGACAAGCGCATCCTGCTCAAGGATCCTCCGGTGGAAAGGGTGCTCCAGGCGCTGTAGCTTGCTTTCCGGGCACCGGGTCCTACTCTTCGTAGAAGGGGCCGTCCTGGTAGTAGATCAATTCGTCAATTTTCCTTGTGCCGATCCTGAAAGTCTTTCCTGCGGAGTTGGACACTCCCACGAAGCCGATTCCGCCTTCGACGTTGTCGGCAATCTGAACGTCCTCAAGGGCGAGGTCGTCGCTGCCGTCCTGCAGCATGTTCAGGGCCTTCAAATAGTAGAAATATCTCTGCGGGAGGCTCATTATGGTTGCTATGGCGTAACTCTCCACGACCGCCGATTCCGCACCTTCCGGCATGGGCGGAATGCCTCCGAAAGTGTTTGCGTACGTCATGGGGCGCAAGGTTGCCGATGCTCCGGAGAACTGCATGTCGCTGAAGACGCAGTAGGTGTTGCGGGTGCCTATTTCCAGCCCGAAGTCATCGCTTCCGCTATTGATGTATCCTCCGTTCAGTATGGGGTCGTTGTCTATTTTCATAGGCTGCATCCTCTTCAGCGAACCCCTCTCCAGTTCCTTGCCGTCCTTGTCATAAAAGACAGCCTCGGCATAAGAATCAATCTTGATCCGGAAGTAGTCTTCCTCCGGTCCGGCATCGCGGACGCGGAAATCGAAACGCAGATACTCAGTGCCATACTCCTCATTCGATGTCTCCGATACCCGCACTGTATCTATGCTTGAAACCGTGGGAGCCGGAGGAACCACCTGCTCGTTGTATGCGCTGAACCTGTCGTCCGCATCCACTTCCAGACGCAGCACGTCGCCGGCTTTGAAAGACGCTTCGAATCGCATCCCCTTGCCGGCCGTGTCGCCGTACCATTCGATCTCCTCGAACTCCGAAGTCCTGGCTTTCAACTCGCCGTTCACGTAGAAGCGCAGTTCGGCCTTTTCGACGGGTCGCACATACTCGGTACTGCTGACTGCAAGCTGCACCAGGTGCGAAGTCTCCCCGGCATCCAGGAAAGCATTCACTATCAATTCATCCGCCTTGTTCTCGGGCTTGTACTCCAGAGGATTGTCGCAGGCGGCAAACAGCGCCGCACTCATCACTATGACAAAAAATTTCTTCATGGCCGCTAGAATTTATAGGTGTACGAAATGGAAGGTATGATGGGCAGGAGGGTGATCTTGGTGAGTTCCATCTTCTTTCGGTATGCAGGCTGTCCGGGTGCCGGGCTGCTGTCGTATTCACTTTCGTAGTCGGTGAACACGAAGTTTGGATTCATGTTGTTGTAGGCATTATATACCCCGAAACTCCACACTGCTTCCCCGTGCCTCTTCTGCTTGGTATGGTTGAGACTGAGGTTCAGCCTGTGGCTCGGCGGCAGGCGGTAGTTGTTCCGTGAAGGAGAATAATCCTCCGTACTCACCCGTCCGTCGGGATAATAAACCTGGGTTTGGCGCTCGGGGATGGTCATGGTGCCGCCGCTGGCATAGGTCCAGGTGGCGCTGAGGGAGAGTTTCTCGCTGAATTTGTGGTTAACCACGAGCGAGAGGTTGTGCCTGCGGTCGTAGCGGTAGGGGAAGGGATCTCCGCCGTTGATGACTCCGTCCGGGAACACGCGGTCGCTCCATGCGAGGGTGTAGCCCAGCCAGCCGGTGGTCGCCCCGGTTTTCTTCTCTACGAAGAGTT
>ONFK01000058.1 GCA_900317065.1 uncultured Bacteroidales bacterium | reverse complement strand
AGAACCGGTATCGGTAAATTCGGCGGTTCCCTGAAGGATTTTCAGGCGCCGGAACTCGGTGCCATAGTCATAAAAGAAGCTGTCAAACGAGCAGGCATCAGTCCACGTGATGTGGACGAGGTCGTTTACGGAAATGTCGGTCAGGCAGCCGAAAACGCATTCTGCGCACGGATTGCAGGTGTAAAAGCAGGACTCCCGTATGAAACGACCGCCCTGACAGTTAACCGACTTTGCTCCTCGGGTCTTCAGGCGATCCTTACCGCCACTCAGGAAATCCGGGACGGCATGTCCGAGATCGTAGTCGCAGGCGGATGTGAAAGCATGTCCAACATACCGTATTACCTGAGAAAAGCCCGCTTCGGATACAGGATGGGCCATGCCGAACTGGAAGACGGACTGATTACTGCATTGTCCGATCCTTTCACCAGATATCATATGGGAATCACCGCGGAAAATGTCGCCGAAAAATACGGTGTCACACGAGAAGACCAGGATCGGTGGGCCGTCATAAGCCAGAGCCGTGCCGCGAAAGCGACAGAAGACGGCAAATTCAGAGACGAAATTGTTCCGATTGAAGTCAAAGTCGGGAAGCATGACACAGCAATTTTTGCTACAGATGAGCACATCCGTCCGGGAACCACGATTACTTTGACTATGCTTTGCTCTCCGACGTACTTGGCGGTCTGCTCCATTGCGCGGACCCTGGCCTCGACATCAGCGGGAGCGGCATTCTTGGGCATGTCTACCATAAAACGGGTCTTCCCGTTGAAAGAGACGGGATATGTCACGCTGTCCTCGACAGTGAGGGCTTCGTTGTATTCGGGGAAGGAGGCACGCGTGACGCTTTCGCTGTGGCCGAGGCGTTCCCAGAGTTCCTCCGCCATATGAGGCGCAAACGGCGAAAGCAGGACGACCAGAGGCTCCAGGACCTCACGGGAACTGCATTTGAGTTCAGTCAGTTCGTTCACCGCGATCATGAAGGCGCTGATGGTGGTATTGTAGGAGAAAGCCTCGATGTCTTCCTGCTCCTTGCCTATCAGCTTGTGCAGGGCCTTGAGTTCCGCTGCGGAAGCCTTGGTGTCCGTCACGAGGAAGTTCTCCCTGTCGTAGAACAGGCGCCAGAACTTGCGAAGGAACCTGTTCACACCGTCTATTCCCTTGGTATCCCAGGGCTTGCTCTGCTCTACGGGGCCGAGGAACATCTCGTAGAGGCGCAGGGTATCGGCGCCGTAGCTGTCGCAGATGTCGTCCGGATTGACGACATTGTACATGCTCTTGCTCATCTTCTCGACAGCCCAGCCGCAGATGTACTCGCCGTCCTCGAGAATGAACTCGGCATCCTTGTATTCGGGCCTCCAGGCCTTGAACGCCTCGAGGTCGAGCCGGTCGTTCCTCACAATATTGATGTCGACGTGGATTTCGGTCGTCTCGTAACGGTCCTTGAGTCCGAGGGAGACGAACTTGTTGGTGCCGACTATCCTGTAAACGAAGTTGGAGCGTCCCTGGATCATTCCCTGATTGACCAGTTTGCGGAAAGGCTCGTCTTCGCATACATAGCCGAGGTCGTAGAGGAACTTGTTCCAGAAACGGGAGTAGATGAGATGGCCGGTGGCGTGCTCCGTGCCGCCCACGTACAGGTCCACATTCCTCCAGTACTTGTCCGCTTCTGCGCTTACGAGCGCCTGGTCGTTATGAGGGTCCATATAGCGGAGATAGTAGGCGCTGGAGCCTGCGAAACCGGGCATGGTGCTGGTTTCAAGGGGATGTCCCTTGTAGTTCCAGTCCTTGGCCCTGGCGAGGGGCGGTTCTCCGTTCTTCGACTTGTAGGATTCGATTTCCGGAAGCATCAGAGGCAGTTCCTCATCCGGCACGGGAGTGGCGATGCCGTCCTTGTAATAGATGGGGAAAGGCTCTCCCCAGTAGCGCTGACGGCTGAAAATGGCGTCGCGCAGGCGGTAGTTCGTCTTGCGGCGTCCGAGTCCGTGCGCTTCCACGTAATCCTTGGCGGCTTCGATCGCCTCCTTCACATCCATACCGTTCAGGAATCCGGAATTGATCATCTTGCCTTCCTTGGCGTCGAAACTCTGTTCGCTCACGTCGGCGCCTTCGATAAGCGGAATGATGGGCAGGCCGAACTTCTTTGCAAAGGCATAGTCGCGGCTGTCGTGCGCCGGCACCGCCATGATGGCACCTGTGCCGTAACCGGCAAGCACATACTCAGATATCCAGATGGGGACCTTTTCGCCTGTGAGCGGATTGACGCCGTAGGATCCGGAGAATACGCCGGTGACGGTCTTTGTTTCCGCAATGCGCTCGCGCTCAGTCTTTTTCTTTACCTCCTTGATATATGCGGCCACCGCCTCCTTCTGCTCGGGAGTGGTGAGTTCATCCACCAGCTCGCTTTCGGGGGCGAGCACCATGAAGGTGACGCCGAACACGGTGTCGGCACGGGTGGTGAAGATGGTTATGGGCTTGTGGACATCGCCGCAGACGGTATCGAACACCATCTCGGTACCCTCGCTCTTGCCTATCCAGTTGCGCTGCATTTCCTTGAGGGAATCCGACCAGTCGAGATTGTCGAGAGAGTCAAGAAGCCTGCCTGCATAGGCGGAGACGCGGAGCTGCCACTGAGTCATCTTCTTCTGCTCCACGGGATAGCCTCCGCGCACGGAGAGCCCGTCCTTGACCTCGTCATTTGCGAGTACGGTGCCCAGGCCTTCGCACCAGTTGACCGAGGTTTCTCCCTGATATGCAATGCGATAGCGCATCAGGATATCGGATTTCTCCTTGGCGGAAGCCGACTTCCACATCTTGGGTGTAATATCGTCGTAGCCGGTGGTCTCGAACTTGGAAACCAGCTCGGTGATGGGGCGCGCCTTGTTCATCTGAGGGTCGTACCAGCTCTTGAACATGCGCAGGAAAGCCCACTGGGTCCATTTGTAGTAGTCGGGATCGCAGGTGCGGAAAGAACGGTCCCAGTCGAAGGAGAAGCCTATGCGGTCCAACTGCTCGCGGTAGCGGGCCACGTTCACTCTTGTGGTCTTTTCCGGATGCTGGCCGGTCTGGATGGCATACTGCTCCGCGGGCAGGCCGAATGCGTCGTATCCCATGGGATGAAGCACGTTGAAACCCTTCAGACGCTTGTAGCGCGCATAGATGTCGCTCGCTATATATCCCAGAGGATGGCCCACGTGCAGACCGGCCCCGGAGGGATAGGGAAACATGTCCAAAACGTAGAATTTGGGTTTGGACGGATCTTCCTCCGTCTTGTAAGTCTTCTGCTCAGCCCAGCGCTGCTGCCACTTTTTCTCGATACTTCTGTAATCGTAATCCATATACTTTATTTCTTTGCCTTTTTCAATTTGAATTCCACATAGAGCGACAGCCTGGTACGCACAGGCTTGCCGTCCACCATGCCGGGTTTCCAGTCCGGGGATGCCTCGATCACACGCACGGCCTCGGCATCCAGCGAAGGATGCACGCCTTTCTCCACGCGGACATTGCCCACCTTCCCTTTTTCATCTATCACGAGACTCACCTGGACGCGTCCCCTGATGCCGTTCTCCAGCGCATAATCGGGATATCTCAGATAGGTATAAACCCATCTGCCGAGGAAAACGGAGGGATCTGAGGAGCCGAGGAACCGTGGCTTGACGTCGCAGTCCCCGAAGGCCACGAGCGGGACTTTCGCGTTGGCGGAAGACGCGTGGAAAGACGGAGCCGCGCCATTGCAGAGGGATAGCGTGAAATTGTAAAGATACTCGCACTGACGGGCCATTTCCTCGTATTCCATGGGATCCGTGCCCGGACGGTATATCCTGCCTGGCTCTGCGGTGGTGAAGAACACGGCCGGAATCTCTTTGGAATAGAACGAACGGTGATCCGAAACCGCAGGCTCCGCGGCGGTCAGCACCGGCCTTGCGGGCTGAAGGGTTTCGGAGATGGCATGAAGCGTCTGGTTCAGGTCGGCGTTGGATGCAGTATAGGCAAAAAGCCCTCGTCCGGGATTGTCGAAGAAATCCAGGCCCTCGTACGCATCTATCTTGTCCACTTCCGGGAACGAACGGTTCAGGAAATACCAGGAACCGGCATTGTTCTCTTCAGCGCCCCCGAATGCGGCGACTATCACCGAACGCCGCAGCAGTACCCTGTTGGTATTCAGCTTGTCGGCTAGACTGAGCAAGAGTGAGAGCCCGGTGGCATTGGAAGAAGACAGGCGGGTGCCTATGACAATGTACCGGCCGCGCAGCTGCTTGTCGTAGCCGGGAATCCAGGAAATCACATTGCGGAAAGTAGCCGTATCCCCATTTTCGCGGTGGATGCCGAAAGAAGTGTCGCCGGCGCTTTCGAAGAGTTCCATTCCGGAGGCGGAGAGCCTTCCGGAAACAAAGTCCGCAAGGGCGTCGCCGGCCTTGAGGACGGACAGGGAATCGGCGGTGCTGCGCAGAGAAGAAGCTTCCTCGCCTGCAAAAAGTTCGGCATAAGCCTGTGCGTTAGCGGAGACGGCGAGCAGTAGGGCGCATACAATGACAATAAAGTGCTTCATCGCATCATTCATTTACAAGAATCCATACATCCTTCGGGCAGAACGACTCGGTTCTGACCTTCTGGAGATTATCCCATAAATGTGCCAAAGCGTCGGTTCCGGCGACACCTACCGCCGTAAAACCGTTCCCATAAGGGATTTTTTCGACTTCATAGCCTGCGGCCTCTATCTTGGATGCAAGCCAACCGGCATTCGCGGCGTTGGAAAACGCTCCGACGATTATGTAGTATCGCTTGCCGAGCTTGAGGGCGTCCACCCCGCGAAGGCTGGCGACAGAAAGGAACATCTCCCCGGAATTCCTGATCTTGTCCAGAAGAGCAAGGGAATCCGCCTTGACCTTCTCCAGACGGCTCAGGGAGTCCATCCTGGCCTTGTGTGCAGCCTCTTCGCGAAGTATCAGTTCACGCTTGGCCTCGATTTCGTCGGACGTCGGCCTCCCCGCAAGACGGCGGAATGAATCGCAGCCTTGCAAAAGCGCGGCAGCGAAAAGCGCCAGCAGGGCACCGGATATGAGTCTGCTTCCTGTCATAGTTTACAAATATAGAAAAAAGAATCAGTCCTCGGCATCGAAAGCCTTCACAATTTTGCTTACCAGCGGATGACGCACGATATCGCGGTCGTCAAAAAATACCGACGCCACACCCTTCAGATCCTTCACGAGTTCGATGCCGCGAAGCAGGCCGGAATCTTCCTTGCGGGGAAGGTCCACCTGTGTGGCGTCGCCCGTGACTATGAACTTTGCGTTGGCGCCCATTCGAGTCAGGAACATCTTGAGCTGGCCCATATTGGTATTCTGCGCCTCGTCGAGAATGACGCAGGCCCCGTCCAGCGTACGCCCGCGCATATATGCGAGAGGGGCTATCTGGATGGTGCCGCCGCTGATGAATTCCTGAAGCTTGCGGGAGGGAATCATATCGCCCAGGGCGTCGTACAGAGGCTGGAGATACGGGTCGAGCTTGTCTTTGAGGTCTCCAGGCAGGAAACCCAGCCTCTCCCCCGCCTCAACCGCCGGACGGGTGAGGATGATGCGGCGCACTTCCCTGTTCTTGAGGGCGCGCACGGCCAGAGCGATGGCGATGTAGGTCTTTCCAGTTCCAGCAGGGCCTACGGCGAAGATAAGGTCATTGTTGAAATAGGCCTTCACCATTTTCTCCTGATTGGCGTTCCTGGCCCTGATGGCCTTGCCTTCGTTGGTGTAGACTATCACCGCATTCCCATGCTCCGCCAATACCGAAGAAGACGAGCGCCCGGCGAAGAGGTCTTCCACGTCGTAGACGGTCAGGTTGAGTTTGTGCTTGCGCACGGCGACCAGGCGGGAGAACTTCTCCTCGAAATCCGCAATCTTCTCAGCGGGGCCGTCGAGCAGGATCTCGTTCCCCTTCCCCGATACTTCCAGACCGGGATAATAAGTGCAGAATTCATTCAGGATACGGTTCCCGGGGCCCAGTATGCTCACCGGGTCGGCAGTGTCCAGCGTAATGGTTTTCTTCATTCTATGCCTGTCGTTTTCTTGACTCTCTCCAGAGTCTGCATCATATTGTCGTAATCGGAGGCGTCGATCCAGTCGCCCCGCTTTCCTATCTGTTCTTCCACCACCACCGTCCGGAAGTTGTCCGTCTTCTTCCCGGGCAGCGTACACCACAGGAACTTCAGTTCCGGCCTGAGGATACAGGTCTCCTTGCTGCCTTTCCGGTGCACCAGCTTCAGGACGGCGGCAAGCTCCAGCCGGGTATTCACCGCGCTCATGTTCGACACCGCATTGCCAAGGGAATAAATCACGGGCACTCCCTTGATGAAAGTGGTATCCTGGACTACGTGAGGGTGGGCGCCTACGATGGCATCCGCACCCTGCTCCACCAGCCACTCCGCCCATTCCTGCTGCGTCCTGTTGTGCCTGAGCACATATTCCTCGCCCCAATGGGGCAGCACTATGACAAAATCCGCCAGATCGCGTGCGCGCTTCATCTGCCGCGCAATCTCCGTCCTGTTCATCCGGCTCACCTTCGGAAACTCCGCCGCCGAGCCGGAATTGGTGCCGTACGTGAAGTTCACCAGTGCTATCCGGACCCCTTTTACGGTAAGCAGCAGAGGATTGTTCCTTGAATACTGCTCATCGTCAAGGCCGGAGCCGGTGAACACGCCGTACTGTTTCAAAGTGCGTTCCAGTCCCTTCGGCCCCTTGTCCAGAATGTGGTTGTTCGCCGTCAGCAGGACATCCACTCCGGCATCCAGAATGCTCGAAAGGTATGTGTCGGGAGCGCTGAATGCGGGGTACCCCGTGTAGGGTGGCCCCGCAAGCGTAAATTCAGCGTTCGCTATCGAGAGGTCCGCCTCCGAAAGAAGCGGCCTCAGATCGTCCAGGAAATGAGAATGGTCGTACTGTAGCTGCCTGGTGTGCATCATCACATCTCCTATGATGCAGATGCTCACCGTATCGGCAGCCGCGAAACTTCATTTGCTCTCCGAGACGATAGCGTCATATTTCTCGTAACGTGCCTGATATTCAGGATCGTCGCGGAAACGGAAGCAGGCGTTCTTGATGTACTCTGCGATCGTGGTCTGGATTTCCTTGTCCTTGGTTACGGTGAAAGCCTTCTCGAAAGGCTCGATGGCGGCCTTCAGAGTCTTGTCATATTCCGCGACCAGGGCGGTATACTTGGCGTCATCCATCTCGAAGGATGCCTTTTCCTGGAGCTCTACGGCATGATTGTAGAGATAAACGCCCTTACCGATATAGCCATACTCGTAGTTGGGGTCGATTTCGCCGCACTTGTCGTATGCCTCGAAAGCCTTCTCCACCTGAGGAGGATCCATCTTGAGACGGATGTTGCCTTCTACATACCACAGGGAAGCGTTGTTGGGCTCATTGGCTTTCGCCACGTCGAGCAGCTCGAAGAGACGGTCCGTGCTGCCGCCTGTAGAGGTATAATAGTTGATGAGGCCGATCAGGATGCTCTGGCTCTTGGGATAGTTGACGAAACCGTCCTCGAGATACTTGACCGAAAGCTCCTTGTCGCCTTCTTTCTCGGCTATGGTGGCGAGACGTGCGTAAACGTCTCCCTCGTCACCATAATACTTGTGGTCGACACACTGGAGGAAGAAACCCTTTGCGCGCTCCACGTCGTTGGCGATCCATGCGGTAAGGCCGGCGTTGTAGATGGCGTTGGTGTCAAGCTGATTGTAGGGCTCGGTCATGGAGACGTTGGCAGCCTGCTCGAAGAGTTTGGAAGACTCAGCGTAATTCTGAAGCTGATAGGCGGCGACGGCATCGTTCGAGAACTTGTCGTGGATGTTTCCGAGAGCCTCGGCGATATCCTTGGTCTTCTTGGCCTTGGTATCCAGTGCGAATGCTTTCTTGTATGCCTCCACGGCATTGGCAAGAGGATTCTCGACTGCGGGCTTGGTGGTCACGATGTTGACGAGCCTGCCGCCTGCGAAATAGTAATCTGCAGTCTCATAGTGCTGAACGGTCTGGGGCTGGCCCTGAACCTCCACCTGCTCGGTGCTGACAGGCTTTACTCCGGTCATGAGGAGTGCAAGGTCGGCCTCTCCGGCGCCTACATATCCGTTGCCCTGAACTGCATTGTAGGCATCCAGGTAACTTTGTCCGAGTTTGATCCAGGTGGCCGTGCTGGCAGCCTTCTTCTCGTTGAGAGTGGCGGCCTTGGCGGCCTCGACCTTCTTTGCTGCAGCCTCAGCGTCCTTCAACTGCTGAGCGTTTGCGATCTGGAACGATGCCAGAAGAGCAAGTGCGACAATAATCTTTTTCATATCAGTTACAGTTAGTTATTATTCATTTTCATTGGTTGCTTCTGCACTTTCCGTGCCAACTGCCTCGTCGGGGGTCTCCTCCTCGCTCTTGGCGACAACGGAAACCGCCGCGATGGCATCCCCTTCGCGAAGGCTGATCAGCTTCACTCCCTGGGTTGCCCGGCCGGCCACGCGGGTGTCGGACACAGCCATGCGGATAGTCAGGC
>ONFK01000068.1 GCA_900317065.1 uncultured Bacteroidales bacterium | reverse complement strand
GAACTCTTGTAATTGACCCCGTCGTCTTCCAGTTCCATGCCGTATGCCTTGCGGAGTTCGGGATTGTCGACAATCACGAAACCTCCGGTGAGGGGAGCGACGTTGAGCGAGAACCAGGGCTTGGGAGTCCACAGGAGACCGAGACCGAGAGATGCATAGGCAGGGGAGAAGAGGCCGCTCTTGAGGGTGCGGGCCGCTTTCCAGTCGGCGACGGTGGGATCCGCGCCCGTAGGAGTGCCATAGTTGTAGTTGTTGTCGATCTGGGTCTTGAAGTCGAAGTTGGCAGAATAGCTCAGATGCTGGATGGGAGTCTCATATCCCCACTTGGATTCGAAATAGATGCGGTCCTTGACTTTCTGCAGGATGGGCTTGTCGGCCGAATAGAGGAAACCATAGTCGATCTGGAGACGGTTGTTCCAAATCATCTTGTCCTTTGCGTAGTTGGCGTTCGCATCCACATAGCCGGTCATGGTGTAGTTGTTGCTACCGCCGGCTGCCCAGTCGCGAAGCAGGGTCTGGGCGAAATTGAGGTTGGTCATGAGGGACCTGGTCCAGTAGACCGGCTTGGGTGCGGGTACCTCTTCCTGAGGAGCCTCGGCGATTGCTGCGGCAGCGTCCGCTGCGGCTTTCTGTGCATCGTCCTGAGCATATGCGGCAATCCCCGCGAGGGTGGCGATCGCCAAAACTAATATCTTCTTCATAAATATTTGATTAATAAGCTATTGCAAATACAACACGGCCTTTGGAAAGCTTCCCGGAGAAGATGTCTTTCCCTTCTTCCTCGCATACGCAGCTGTCTACGGGGATGCAGCGTATGGTGGCCTTCGTGGCGTCCTTGATGGCCTGCTCGGTCTCGGCGGTTCCGTCCCAGTGGCAGAGCAGGAACCCACCCTTCTGGATTTCGGTCTTGAATTCTTCCCAGTCGTCGCACTTGCGGATGTGGGAATCGCGGAAAGCGAGGGCCTTGTCATAGATATTCTGCTGGATCTTTCCGAGCAGATCCTCGATGTAGGCGTCCACCCCCTCGAGGCTGACGGTGGCCTTCTCGAGAGTGTCGCGGCGGGCGACTTCCACCGTGCCTGCGGCGAGATCGCGGGCGCCGAGGGCGATGCGTACCGGAACGCCCTTGACTTCCCACTCTGCGAACTTGAATCCAGGGCGGAGAGTGTCGCGGTCGTCTATCTTCACGCTCACTCCCTTGGCTGCGAGGGCGGCCTTGATTGTCTCGAACTTGCCGAGTACGGCGGCGCGCTCCTCGTCGGTCTTGTAGATGGGAACCATCACGACCTGGATGGGGGCGAGCAAGGGAGGCAGCACGAGACCGTTGTCGTCGCTGTGCGCCATGATGAGAGCTCCCATCAGACGGGTGCTGACGCCCCATGAAGTAGCCCATACATACTGCAGGCTGCCGTCCTTGTCGGCATACTGCACCTCGAAGCTCTTCGCGAAGTTCTGGCCCAGGAAGTGGGATGTGCCTGCCTGCAGGGCCTTTCCGTCCTGCATCATCGCCTCGATGGTGAGGGTGTCGAGGGCGCCTGCGAAGCGCTCGTTGGGGCTCTTGTGGCCTACGATGACGGGCAGGGCCATGGTCTCGCGGGCGAACTTTGCGTAAACTCCCACCATCTGCTCCGCCTTTGCCTGCGCTTCTTCGGCGGAGGCGTGTGCGGTGTGGCCTTCCTGCCAGAGGAATTCCGCGGTGCGGAGGAAGGGGCGCGTACGCATCTCCCAGCGCACTACGTTGCACCACTGGTTGCAGAGGATGGGGAGGTCCCTCCAGCTCTTGATCCAGTTCTTGTATACGCTCCAGATGATTGTCTCGGAGGTAGGACGGACTATGAGTTCCTCTTCCAGCTTCGCTTCGGGGTCGACTACGACACCCTTGCCGTCGGGGTTGTTCATCAGGCGGTGATGGGTGACCACTGCGCATTCTTTCGCGAACCCGGCGACATGCTCTGCCTCGCGGCTGAAGAAGGATTTGGGTATGAAAAGCGGAAAATAGGCGTTCTGCACGCCGGTTTCCTTGAATGCCTTGTCGAGAATGCTCTGCATCTTTTCCCAGATTGCGTAGCCGTAGGGCTTGATGACCATGCAGCCGCGCACGGCCGACTGTTCGGCAAGGTCTGCCTTGACGACGATGTCGTTATACCACTGGGAGTAATTTTCCGATCTCGGTGTAATCTCTTTTGCCATAAAAAACTTAAGAAAAATCTGCGCTTTTTTACGATATTTGCATCTAAATACAAAACGGAACGATATTTGCCCGTCTTTCATCAGACGGTGCAAATATACAAAAATAAAAGGAGATTGGATTATGACACGCAGACTGATATCGTTGTTGGCCCTGACGCTTTTCGCAGTATCCTGCGGGGTTTCAGGCGAGTACGGCACGGCGCAGCGCTTCCAGGACGGCATCTACTATAAGGGATTCGACGAAGACATGACAGTCGCCGAGCCCCTCAGCCAGGAGGATTTCCAGCGGCTTGCCGCCGAGAATATACGCAAGGAACAGCAGGGCCGCAGGGATACCCTCGTCCTGGTATACGACGACAGCTACAACTGGGGCTGGAACTGGGGCCGTCCCTGGTACGGCTGGTACGGTGGCTGGCACCATGGCTGGTATGGCGGCTGGCGTTACGGATGGGGCGGATGGTACGATCCCTGGTACAGTCCGTGGTATGGCCCCTATGGCTCATACTATTCCTGGTACTACGATCCCTGGTACGACCCCTGGTATTACGGCGGATGGTACGACCCCTGGTACGGCCCTTATTACGGCGGATATTATGGCTACTACGGCCATCATCACTACTACGGTTACAACGATAATTACTATCACTATCGCGGCGCAAGCCGTTCCGAGGTCAAGGGTGGCAACTATTCCGGATCCCGCGGAATGGGAAGCGCCGGGCGTTCCGGCATAAACACCTACGGCGGCAGCCGCAGCGGTGTCGGATCCGGAAGCTCTTCCGGCTTCTCCCGCAACAGCATCTCCGGGGTGCCTTCAAGTTCCGGCAGGAACAGCGCCTACTCCCGCAGCGGCGGTTATTCCCGCGGCAGTTCCACGACAGGCTCCTCCTCCGGTTCCGGCAGCGGATCATACTCCCGCAGCGGCTCTTCTTCCCGCTCCGGCGGCAGTTCCTACTCCCGCAGCTCGTCATCCTCGTCAAGAAGCAGCAGCGGCAGTTCCTACTCCCGCAGCTCGTCTTCTTCCTCGAGCAGTAGCAGTTCCTACTCCCGCAGCTCGTCATCTTCCTCCAGGAGCAGCAGTTCATCTTCCAGTTACAGCAGCGGCGGAAGCCGTGGTGGCGGATATAGCGGCGGCAGTTCAGGCGGCGGCTATGGCGGTGGAAGCAGCAGTGGCGGCGGTCACAGTTCCGGTGGCGGCGGACGCAGCGGCAGGTAGTTTCATCTTAAAAACAGAATGGCAATGAAAAAGATATTGGTTTCAATTTCGTCCCTGGTGCTGATGGCTTCGGCCATGTCTGCACAGACGATGTCGGATGCTCTCACCTTCGGCCAGAGCAACTATTATGGCACCGCCAGGACCTTGGGCATGGGCAATGCGGTAACGGCCGTCGGGGGAGACCTCGGCTCCATCTCCATCAACCCTGCGGGCGGCGCGGTTTCCGCCTACTCCCAGTTTACATTCTCTACCGGATGGAACAGTGCCCTCAGCACATCCTCCTATGCCGCATCCTACGATGCAGCCAATCCGGGCGCGGCATATACCGGAGGTTTCGAGAACAGGAAGACGCGCATGACCATCCCCAACTTCGGGATGAATCTCTATTTCGAAACAGGAAACCGGAGCGGCATCCGGGGCTGGAATTTCGGTTTCATGATGAACCGCGCCCAGAGCTATACCCAGATGATTTCCGCATCAGGCCTCGAGGGGCATACCTCGATGACGGGTGCGCTGGCGACCTTCGCCGACGGCATGCCCGGCAACATCCTCGGCAACAACAGCAAGTTCGACACCGACTATTCCTGGAACTCCATCTGCGCGTATGACGGAGGACTCATCAACTACAATGCCGACGCAGGCACGTACTACGGTTCCGCCGAAACCAAGAATCTCGTCGGCGGACAGTACAGCTACGAGATGCTGGGATGGCTGAAGCAGAACATCGGCACCACCACCCTGGGTTCGAGGAACGACATCGTGATGAACTACGGCTTCAACGTGAACGACCGCCTGTTCTTCGGCGTCAGCGTCAACTGCCCCATAATCAATTACAAATATTCCGAGTACTATGCGGAAGCCGCACAGGATCCTGCGGATTTCCCCGTAACGCCCGAATTTTTCGTGCCCAGCTCCGGGAAGTATGAGCAGGGAGATGCGACCCACTATCTCGGAAGCACCTACAAATACAACTATGTGGGCGACATCAGCGGCGTCAACGCCAAGGTCGGTGTCATCTGGCTGCCCACGGACGGCCTCCGCCTGGGCGCCGCCATCCAGACTCCCACGGCCTACAGCATCCATGAGCAGTGGTACATAGATGTCGCGGCGGAATTCCAGGATGCTGCCCAGAATGCGAGCTCCAGCTCTCCTACCGCCGAGACCACCTACGATTACAGGTCGCCATACAGCGCCAGCTTCGGCGTGGCTTACACTCTCGGACGTGCCGCATTGCTGAGCGTCGACTACGAAATCACCGACTTCAGCGTAATGAAGTTCAGCCAGCAGTACACCGACGGTTTCTACACCTACGAAGATCCCTACTACCGTGTCAACCGCCTGAACAAGCTTTTCTGCGGAGTGCAGCATACGCTCAGGGCGGGAGCTGAATTCCGCGTGCTTCCCTGTTTCTCCCTGCGCGCAGGCTTCAACCTCGCCACCAGCCCGGAGCTCCACTACAGGGACAATGAAGGCTACCTTGTCTATGCCGCGGACTACGACAGATGGTTCGACGACTATGAGAGCGGCAAGTTCGTCCTCGAAGATCAGGAAAGGTATTCTTCCGACAGGCTCTTCTCGGTTTCCCTCGGTGCCGGCTACTCTTCTCCCGGCTCTTTCTACGCCGACATCGCTTTTAGGCGCACCTCGCTTCCTGATGCATACTACAAGGCATACAGCACCTATCTGAGCCACACAGTGGGAGATACGACATACGATATAGTTTCGCCGTCAGTGAAATCCAAGCTGTCGCAATTCGACGCGGTTCTCACTTTAGGATGGAGGTTTTAAGTAAAGATGGAATTAACAGCAAAGCAACTTGCAGAGATTCTTCGGGGCACCGTCGACGGCGACCCCGAAGTTCGGATTACGACCTTTGCAAAAATTGAGCACGGGAAGCCCGGCGCACTCAGTTTTTACGCGAATCCGAAGTATGAACAATACGTGTACACGAGCAGATCCAGCGTTATTCTGGTAAACGCCGATTTCGAGCCCAAACAGGAAGTGAAGGCCACGATGGTGCGTGTGGAGAATGCCTACAATGCGGTAGCCGAACTCCTAAAATACGTCTCGGACCAGCGCAAGATGTACCGCCGCCACCGTGCCTGGGGATGCCGGATAGCATGCAGCGCTAAACTGGGCCGGAAGGTGTCGGTCGGCGCCGGCACCGTGATAGGCAGGAATTGCAGGATAGGGGATTATGGCATAATCCACGAGAATGTCACCATAGGGGCAGGCACCGTCATAGGCCATCACTGCATTATCTATCCCGGAGTGGTGATCTACCCCGGCATGAAGATCGGCGACAATGTCATCCTCCATGCGAATTGCGTGATAGGGTCCGACGGTTTCGGAAATGCGCCGCAGCCGGACGGCAGCTGGAAGAAGATAGAGCATCTCGGCAACGTGGTGATAGGCGACAATGTCGAGATCGGTTCCGGCACCACTGTCGACCGTGCCGAGATGGAATCCACCATCATAGGCAACGGTGTACGTATCGACAATCTCTGCCAGATAGCGCACAATGTGGTGATAGGAGAGAATACCGTAATGGCCGCCCAGTGCGGGGTGGCAGGCTCCGCTATCATTGGCAAGAACTGCATTTTCGCCGGCCAGGTGGGCATCATGGGCCACATCAAGATTGCCGACAACACTACCGTCGGGGCACAGGCTGGAATTGCCGGAGCGGTGCGCAAGAGCGGCCAGGTCCTCATAGGTTCGCCCGCAATTCCGCACATGCTGTACATGCGCAGCTATGCCAAGTTCAAGCAGGCAGGGGCCGAGTAATGCGGGGATAATCAAAATATTTGCTATCTTTGCGGGCTATTATGAAAGAACGAACTCTCAGCAAGAGCTGCAAATTCGAAGGAAAAGGCCTCCATACAGGTGTGTATTCGCATATGACAGTCAGTCCGGCAGAATCCGGGACCGGCATCGTATTCGTCCGCACCGATCTTGGTGAAACCATTCCCGCACTTGCGGAAAATGTCTCCAGCACAGCCCGCTGCACACTTATCTCCAAGGGAGATGCAAGCGTCTCCACCATCGAGCACCTGATGTCGGCCTTCACCGGTCTGGGCATCGACAACGCCATAGTCGAAATCGACAACGGCGAAGTCCCCATCCTGGACGGAAGCGCCCGTTTCTATGCCAAAGCCTTTGCAGAGGCCGGGGTAGTGGAGCAGGATGCGGAGAGAAAGTATTTCGACATTCCCGAAACAGTAGAAATCAAGGACGAAAAGAGCGGCTCATGGGTTCGCATCGAGCCTGCCGATCATCTCTCCTACGATATTACCGTCGACTTCAATTCCCGCGTGCTGGGAGTGCAGACCGCACATTGGGACGAGACCGAAGACTATGCTTCGCAGATAGCTGTCTGCCGCACCTTCGTCTTCTTCCATGAGGTGCAGTTCCTTGCAAGCCAGGGGCTTGTGAAGGGAGGAGACGTCGACAACGCCATAGTGGTGGTGGAGCATCCCGTGGACGATGCCACCGTCGCACATATGGCGGAACTCTTCAACCAACCGAAACTTTCAGTCACCCCGGAAGGATATCTCAGCAACCTTGTCCTGAACTTCCCCGACGAATGCGGGCGTCACAAGCTGCTGGACCTCATCGGTGACATCAGGCTCGCAGGCGGATACCTCCGGGCCCATATCAGCGCGTACAAACCTGGCCATACGATTAACACGAATGCGGCCAAGGCCGTTCAGAAATTGATTTGAGATTATGGCAAACATTCATCCTCTTGCCTGCGTAAGCCCTCTCGCCAAACTCGGCGAGCATGTGGAAGTAGGCCCCTATGCCTTCATCGACGCGAATGTCGAGATAGGCGACTATACCAAAGTACATCCCCACGCAACCATATTCCCCTATGTCAAGATAGGAGAGCATTGTGAGGTGTTCCCCGGCGCCGTAGTCGGCGCCATCCCCCAGGACCTCAAGTTCGACGGGGAGATAACCTACGTCGAGATAGGCGACTATGTCACCATCCGTGAGTGCGCTACCATCAACCGTGGCACCAAGGCCAGCGGAAAGGGCGTCACGAAGATTGGCAATCACACACTTATCATGTCGTACGTGCACGTCGCGCACGACTGTACTGTGGGCAATCACTGCATCCTCGTCAGTTATGTCGGCATCGCCGGCGAGACCGACGTCGACGACTGGGCCATCCTCGGCGGCAGCACCGTTGTGCACCAGTTCACACATATCGGAAAGCACGCCATGATAGGCGGCGGCAGCAAGATAAACAAGGATATTCCTCCCTATTCCCTCTGCGGACGCGAGCCCGTCTGCTATGCAGGAATCAATCTTGTGGGTCTGCGCCGCCGCGGATTCGACAGCGACACCATCCGCAA
>ONFK01000197.1 GCA_900317065.1 uncultured Bacteroidales bacterium | reverse complement strand
ACCCCGAAGGGATCGTAATAAGTTGCTTCGTTCGACTTGCATGTGTTAAGCACGCCGCCAGCGTTCATCCTGAGCCAGGATCAAACTCTCATGTTAAAAGTTTAATTCCGAATCAGTATAAAACTGACTTGTTTACTTGATATGTAAGAATCAAAGATTCTTACTAGGCAATGATTTTCAAAATCAAGTTTTGCAAAGAGCCCCTTGTCCCAATATCTGTTAAAAATTTTTCGCTCACCAATATATAGCACATAAAGCAAAATAGGTATCAATATAATCGGCATAAATGCTCCTTATTTAATGTGCAAAATTTTCAGTAGGAACAGGAACTTCATCAAGAATACCATTATCGGATGTATGCCCGGATTTTTTCCGCTGTCTGTTCGTGAGTTGCGAAGATGTCGGCGAGCGAAGGATCTACAACAAAATCCGAGCCATCAAGCGCGCGTTCGCACAGGCGGGCGATGTCGTAGAATCCTATCTGCCCGCGGAGGAAGGCCGCGACAGCGACTTCGTTGGCGGAATTGAGGGCGCAGGGGGCGTTGCCGCCGCGTCTGATAGCTTCGTAGGCAAGGGCGAGGCAGGGGAAGCGGTCCGGGTCGGCGTTCTCGAAGGTCATGCGCCCCAGCTCCCCGAAATCAAGTTTCTTGTTGCCGACGGTGATCCTGGCGGGGAAGCTGAGCGCAAAGCCTATGGGCTCCCTCATATCCGGGCTTGCCAGCTGGGCTATTACCGCACCGTCTTCGAATTCCACCATGGAGTGTATGATGGATTCGGGATGCACCACCACGTTGATCTTCTCGACGGGAATGTCGAATATCCAGCGTGCCTCGATAACCTCGAAGCCTTTGTTCATCATGGTGGAAGAGTCGATGGTGACCTTCGCGCCCATGCTCCAGTTGGGGTGCTTGAGCGCCTGGGCGGCGGTGGCGGCTGCAATCTGTTCCTTGCTCCAGCTGCGGAACGGGCCTCCGGATGCCGTGAGATGTATCTTCTCGACGGCATTCCCCTGGGCCGCGAGCAGGCACTGGAAGATGGCGGAATGCTCGGAATCGACGGGGAGGATGACAGCTCCGTGCTCGCGCATGGTGCGGGTGACCAGGCTGCCGGCGGCGACTAGCGTCTCCTTGTTCGCGAGGGCTAATATCTTGCCGGCTTCGAGGGCGGCGAGAGTAGGCTTCAGCCCGCTGAAACCCACCATGGCGCCGACCACGATGTCGACATCTTCCGCCGCGGCCAGGGAACATAGACTGTCGATGCCGGCGAATACCTTGCTGCCGCTGTCTTTCAGCCCTTCGGCCACGATGCCGTATTTGTCCGGATTGCAGACGACTACGTTGTTCACGTCGAATTCCCTGGCCTGGGAAATCAGGAGTTCCGCGCTGTTGTTGGCGGAAATCAGTTCGACCTCGAAAAGGTCCCTGTGCTGGCGGACTATGTCCAGGGTCTGGGTGCCGATGGAACCCGTGGAGCCGAGTATTGCGATTTTTCTTTTCACGCAGAATCAGAATTTACAATAGCGGGCGGGATCAATGGGCTCTCCTTCGTGCCAGATCTCCAGATGCAGGTGGTCTCCCTCGACGAGGGATCCGGTGTTGCCTACGAGGGCGACCGGAGTGCCGGCGCTGACTTTCTCGCCGGCTTTACGCAGGAGCTTCTGGTTGTGCTTGTAGAAGGATATGATGCCGCTTTCGTGTTGGATTGCAATGGAATAGCCGTTTGCGTCGGTCCAGTCGGAAAAGATGACCGTGCCGTCCAGCACGGAGCAGATGACGGCGCCGGCAGGGGCCGTGATGTCTACCGCCGGGTGCAGCACGGGGTCGAAGGACTGGGAAACTGTGCCCTTGAGGGGAGAGAAGAAGTGCTGCCCTTCGAGAGGCAGTTCGCGTTTGCGGTCCGACAGGCTGAACTGCTCGGCAGCCGAAACGCTGGCGCGGAGCAGCGAATCTCCGCGGGCGATTTCCGCTTCGCCGAGCTTCACGAGATACTCCCTGGTATTGCTTTTCAGGAGGCTGTCGGCCCCGATGGGCTCTTCTCCCGCAAGGATGCGGCTCAGGTTGCCTGCGTAAAGCGCCCAGCGCGTCATCTCGTTCTCGAGGGAGTCTATCTTGATGGCGTTGGCGATGGCTCCGCGCTTGAAATGCGCATCCGGATACCCGGGCACCGTAGTGCGGAGCGGGGTGAAGGATATGACGGACCAGGCGAGCAGGGAGACGACCACCAGCGCAGTCAGGGCGATAAGTATGAAACCCAGCCTGGAGAACCTCCAGAACTTGATCCGGAGGTGGGTCTTGTCTTCTACCAGCGTCAGCCGGTACACTTTATTCCAGTCGGAGGAATTAGTTTTTCCCATATTATTCGTAAATTTGCACCCTGATGGACAGGATGATAGGAATCGATTACGGACGTGCGAGAGTGGGCTTGGCAATGAGCGACCCGCTCGGCATCTTTGCATCTCCGCTCGAAACCGTGGTATCTGCAAAGATAATAGATTATCTTCAAAAATTGACCACCTCCGAGACTGTTGTTCGCTTCGTCGTGGGATATCCCATGAACCTGAACGGCAGGCCGGCCGAAGCCGCCGCGGACGTGGACGTGTTCCTGAAGCAGCTTGCGAAGCATTTCCCCTCCATCCCCGTCGAATTGGAAGACGAGCGTTTCACTTCCGTCCTCGCCCACAGGGCGATGATAGACGGGGGGATGAAGAAAAGCGACAGGCGCAAGAAGGAGTCCGTGGACAGGATCAGCGCAGCCATCATCCTCCAAAGTTACCTCGACAGAAAAAAAGACAGTAAATGATAAGACCTATCTACTTGTACGGATCCGGAGTGCTTCGCGAGAAGGCCCTCCCTGCAGACATTGGCAAAAAAGAAGAAATCAGGCAGCTGGTGACCGACCTCTGGGACACCCTTGCCGAAAGCGAGGGCTGCGGCCTCGCCGCCCCGCAGATAGGGGAGAGCGTCCGCGTGGTTGTCGTGGACGGAGACGTTATGGCTGACATCTACGACTACCTCAAGGGCTTCAAGCGCACTTTCGTAAATCCGGTGGTGCTGGAGGAAAGCCAGGAGACCAGCACCTACAACGAGGGCTGCCTCAGCGTGCCCGGCGTATACTGCGACGTCGTCCGTCCCAAGAAGATAAAGGTGGAGTACTACGACGAGAATCTGGAGAAGCACACTGAGGAGTTCGACAACTTCGCAGCGCGGATGATCCAGCACGAGTTCAGCCACCTTGACGGAGTGCTGTTCACGGATCTGGTGGCCCCTATCCGCAAGAAACTGGTCATGAAGAAACTCCAGCGGATAGCCGCCGGAAAAGTTCCCACGCGTTACAAGTCGAAGATGAAGTAGGCTCTCCGCCTACGCCTCTATCTGGAACAGGTTGAGGAAGCCGGTCATCATGAAGATGTTCCGGATGGCGTCCCTCATTCCCTTGACGATGACGGTTCCTCCCTGGGCGGCGGCAGCCTTGCGGACGGTAAGGAAAATCCTCAGGCCGGAGCTTGAGATGTATTCCAGATCCTTGCAGTCGAGAACGATGGTGCCTTTGGCGTCGGCAACGACAGGTTCGAGGGCATTGCTGACTTCCTGCGAAGAGGGAGTGTCAAGGCGTCCGGCAAATACCACAATGGTTTTATCGTCTTGTCTGTTGATAGTTACTTCCATATTGCTTAAATCTTTTTTGTCATTGAAAGAATGTTCTTCCCGTCATTCCTGGCGTAGGAAACGGAGTCCATTATCTTGCGCACGA
>ONFK01000029.1 GCA_900317065.1 uncultured Bacteroidales bacterium | reverse complement strand
AAGCGGATCTTCGTCACAGATGACATAGTACTCCAGTTCTCCCATCGCCTCGAACTGCATGCCCGTTGACTCTTCAAAAGCCTTCTCGGCCCTCATGAGGGTTGCATGAGGGGCACAATCGAAAGGTTCTCCATCCTTGTTATAGAAACTGCACAGGAAACACAGTGTCGGTATTTCATTGAACGGATCCACAAAAGCAGTTCGATAGCGAGGAATCACATACAGGTCGCTGTTTCCGGCTTCGATAAAGGAAGGGAAAAGACTTGATCCGTCGACACGTTCTCCTTCGGTGAGTATGGTTTCGGCGTACTCATAACTGTTTACTGTAAAATTGAGAGTCTTCACGCGCCCGTCTTCCGCCGGGTACATAAAATCAATCATGCGGATATTCTTCTCGCAGATGAAATTGAGCATATCCTCACGGGTGAAGGTTTCAGGAGCCTTCTCCAGGAAAGCGACCACCTCGTTGGGATTCAGTGTTATCTTCTTGTCCATTATATGATTATGGTTTAGTTGGAAACTTTGGATACAGCCTCGGCGCAGCGTATGCCGTCGATGGCGGACGACACTATACCTCCGGAATACCCCGCACCTTCTCCGCAGGGATATATCCCGGGGATGGAAACGTACTGCAGGGTCTCCGGGTCTCTGGGGATGCGCACCGGCGAAGAAGTCCGAGACTCTACACCGAGCAGCAACGCGGCATTAGTATAGTAATTACGGATTTTGACACGGGGGAATACCTTGCGTAAACGCTCTGCCACGATTGGAGGCAAGAGTTCGTGCAAAGGAGCGGAAATCACTCCCGGATGATATGAAGTCTCAGGCATTTTCTTGCTCAGTTTGCCGAGACAGAAGTCTTCCATGCGTTGCGCCGGAGCCGTCATAAGGTTATCGGGATTGAACGCGGCGCAATACTCGAACATCTTATTTTCTACCGAATGCTGGAAATCCATCAGACGGAAAGGATCGTCCCCCGGAATGTCTTCGGGCTCTATCTGCACAACGACACCGGCATTTGCGAATTTGCCGCTGCGGGCCGAGTTGCTCATTCCGTTGAGCACGACCGTCCCGGGCTCGGTGGAGGAAGGTACGAGAATGCCTCCGGGGCACATGCAGAAGGAGAACACTCCCCTGCCGTCCTGTTGCTCCACGAACGAATACTCCGCTGCGGGGACGCCAGGTTTCCACATTCCGTGGTACTGCGACCAGTTTATCTTCTCCTGGGGATGCTCCACACGCACGCCCATCGCAAAGCCCTTAGCCTCAAGGGCGCCGCCCCGAGCGGAAAGCATCTCATAAATATCGCGGGCCGAGTGGCCTGTGGCGAGGATTATGGCCTTTCCCCCGTACGCCTTGCCGTCGGCACAGACGGCGCGGAAATTCCCGGCCTCTCCCTCGATCGCAGTAAGTTTCGACTCGAAATGATACTCTCCACCGTGGGCTGTGATGCACTTGCGTATGTTCTCTACGACGAACGGCAGTTTGTCCGAGCCGATATGGGGATGGGCATCGATCAGGATATCCTTCGAGGCCCCGAAGGCGACGAGCTGCTGCAGCACCTCTCGAATGTCTCCCCTCTTGGACGAACGGGTGTAGAGCTTTCCGTCGGAGAAAGCTCCGGCCCCGCCCTCACCGTAACAGTAATTGGATTCCGGATTGACCTGCCCGGTCTGCGAGAGTTTCGCCATGTCGAACTTGCGGGCGTGCACATCCTTGCCTCTTTCGAGCACCACGGGCTTGAGGCCGAGCATCAACAGCTTGAGGGCCGCGAACATCCCGGCAGGCCCTGCCCCGACAACTATCACCGGTTCCGCATCGTGCACATCCTGATAATCCGCCAGGGTGTACGGCTGATACTCTCCCGGGGCGTAGGCCTCGTAGCGGTAACGCCATACCGGCTCCTTGCGCGCATCGATGGAGCGCTTTACGGCAACCCATTGAAGGCCGCCGGCCTTCGCTTCTATTTCCTTGAGGCGAGGCTCCCTGGTCAGGGGGCAGCTGATTTCGAATTCTTTCATATTACTCCGCTTCCTGTCATCTCACCGTCATCGGCATACCAGACGGCGAACTGCCCCGCGGTAATCCCGCGCTGGGCATTGTCGAAAACAATATAAAGCCCGTCCGCTCTTTGCAGCAGCGTCGCGCTCTGAAGGGGCTGGCGATAGCGTATGCGCACACGGCAGCGCCGGACTTCTCCCGTACTCATGGCGAGGTCCGGGCGGATCCAGTGGATCTCTTCCGGAGCGACTCTCAGGCAGAGACGTGACAGGCCGGGATGCGTATGGCCCTCGCCGACATAGATTATGTTCCTGTCGGTATCGGTGGAGATGACGAAGATGCTGTCCTTGTGTCCGCCTATGTTCAGGCCCTTGCGCTGGCCGATTGTGTAGAACTGGGCTCCCTCATGCCGCCCGACTATCTTCCCGAAGGGATTCTCCTTGTAGCGCGTCTTGCGTATATGCTTCTTGCCGGAACGGTAGACTTCGGTCTCGAACCGTATCGCCCCATAGGAAAGAGGCGTCGACAGCGTACGCAGATCTTCGTCGCTCAGGGATGCGATCCGCGCATCGTCGAAGGGGCGGGTATCGAGGGTTGCGGACGCCTTGTCTTCGGAAATATAGTGGGAAATTACCGGAAGCGGGCCGGTGTAATCGTCGCGGAGCATTCCGCGGACGATCTCGCACTGCCTCTGGTAGAGGGCATCCTGCTCATAGAAAGAAGGATACACCTCGACCACATCCCCTTCTACGGACTTCAGCTTCTGCTGCAGGAATGTCGGAAGGTCCACCTTGCCCACGAAGCATATGCCCTGCGAATCCTTCTTGTCGGCGGAAGGGAGATCGGCTTCCTTCGCAATTGCGCGGACCTCGCTTTTCAGAAGATGCCCTATCGGAAACATCGCCTTGGAAAGCTGCTCCTGATTCAGCTGGCACAGGAAATAGCTCTGGTCCTTTCCCGGGTCCACTCCCTCCAGAATGCGATAGATTGTCTTGTCATCCTGGGCAGAACGGATGGCCTCCTTTCGGCAGTAATGCCCGGTCGCAACCATATCCGCCCCCATTTTCTGTGCAACCCGAAGGAAGGCATCGAACTTTATCTCGCGATTGCAAAGCACGTCCGGATTCGGAGTGCGGCCCTTCGAATACTCGTCGAACATGTAATCGACCACCCTCTGACGGTATTCCTTGCTCAGATCGACAAAATAAAAGGGAATGCCTATCTTGCGGGCCACCATCTCGGCTACGAACTTGTCTTCTTCCCACTCACAATCCCCATGCAGCGTCGCATCGGCATCATGCCAGTTCTGCATGAACATTGCAAAAACGTCGTAGCCCTGCTGTTTGAGAAGCAGAGCGGCGACGCTGGAGTCTACACCTCCGGATAGTCCAACACAAATCTTCATAAAATGCAAAGATAGCAAAAAAGAGCCGCAATCCAGCCTAGAGCGCCTTAATACGGCGTATGAGCAGAAGCATATATACCCATACCACTGCAATCGCAGCCACTGCGGCAATCTGCGAGCCGCTGATATCCCTTATCCAGCCCAGGACAGGAGGCAGGATTGCTCCGCCGATCAAGCCGACAATCAGAAGGGCCGACACTTCATTTGCTTTACCCGGGGCACGACGCATTGCAAATGAAAAGACAATGCCGAACAGATTGGCATAGCCTATGCCAAAGATGCATACAGCGATGAGCGCAGCTACCAGGCCCGATTTCCCAAATAGCACAAGGAGCACGAGCCCGAGCATCGCCAGCCAGCATCCGGCTGCAAAAAACTTCTTGTCTGAAACTTTGAGCAGCAGTGCTCCTCCGGCAAATGCAGCGATCGTTCGAGCAAGAAAATACAGGCTGTTGCAAAGATTCGCCTTTTCGGCAGGAAGGCCGAATTCATCCGTCATAAGGCGCGGCAGAGTCATGTTAACGGCGACATCCGCCGCCACAAGCACGACTATTCCGAAAAAGAAAGCGAGGATAGTCTTGTCCTTCAGCAATACAAGCGTATCTTTCAGGCCTGCGCTTTTCTGCTCCCTCGGAGTTTCTTCTATGGGCGACAGCCAAAGCCACACGAGTCCCAGCAGCGAAAGTCCGGCATAAATCGGGAACAACAGCTGCCAGTGCCCCAGGGAAACGGCGGTCCACATGGCGATGAACGGCGCGACGATGCTGCCGAAGGCCTTCGTGGCCTGGCCGAAGGTGATCGTGGAAGTGACCCTGTCGGCGTCGACGACATCCGTGACAAGGGGATTCATCGCGACCTGAAGAATAGTATTGCCTATCCCTATGAGAGAGAAAGCGATAAGCACGCCCGCGAAACTGTACCACAGATACGGCAGCATGAGGGCGAGCACGTGGATAGCCAGACTGAGCAGTACCATGTTCTTTCTCCCCCACCTGGTTAGAGCCATTCCTACCGGAATCGAAAGAAGCAGGAACCACAAATAACAAGAAAGAGAGATAGTATTGACAAGACTGTCGGACATGCCGAAATCTACACGCACATTGTTGGTGATCAGGCCTATCATGTCGATGAACCCCATTGCAAGGAAGCCGAACATTACGGGCAGTATAACCGATAGCGAATTCTTTTTCATAGGATACAGTTTTAAAATCCCATCCCTGCCTCGATGGCGTGGATGAGTATATGAATGACTTTAATATGTATTTCCTGGATACGGTCGGAATGGGGGGCGGCGGGAGCGCAGACGGCGGCATCGGACATCTTCTCGAGGGGATTTCCGGAAGGCCCGGTCAGGGCTATCACTTTCATTCCCTTCTCCCTGGCGGCAGCCGCAGCCCCGAGCACGTTCGCGGAAGTGCCTCCGGTGCTGATGGCCAACAGCACATCCCCCTTGCATCCCACACCTTCCACATAACGGGAGAACGCCTTTTCGTAGGAAAAATCGTTCGATGTGCAGGTAAGATATGCCGGATCGTTGATGGCTATCGCCGGCAGACTCCTCCGGCCGGCGCGGTAGCGCCCGGTAAGCTCCTCTGCAAAATGGGTGGCGTCGCACAGCGATCCGCCGTTGCCGCAGCTGATTATCTTGCAGCCGGCGGCAAGGGCTTCGGTGCAGATGCGCGCGGCGGCCTCTATCGAGTCTGTGGTCGAAGGCTCGGAAAGAAAGCGCTCGAGCTCGTCTTTCGCCTCCTGAAGGTCGTATTGTATCAGTTCTCTCATCGGCGTGAGTGGTTTAAGGACAATAAATATACGAAAATTCTACAAAATTCGTATCTTTGAGGACTGTAACACTGATTTATGACCGAAAAAGAAATCAATATCAGGTTTCGCGAGTATTCCACGATTGAAGAACTTCCGGAGGAGGACCGCGAACTTGCACACGCAGCCGTCGAGGCTATGAAAGGCTCGTATGCCCCCTATTCGAAATTCAACGTCGGCGCGGCCTTGCGCCTGAGCAACGGATTGATAGTAAAAGGTGCGAACCAGGAGAACAACGCCTATCCCTCCGGGCTCTGCGCCGAGCGCACCGCAATGTTCTGGGCCGGAGCCAATTACCCGGACGAAGCCATGTTGTCGATAGCCATTGCAGGAGGCCAGGGAGGGCAGCTGGAAGAGTCTCCCGCCACTCCATGTGGTGCTTGCCGCCAGGTAATGGCTCAATATCAGATGAAGAGCGGCCGGCCGATGTCCGTGATAATGATCGGAAGCAGGCACATATGGAAGTTCGACCGGGTAGATGACATTCTGCCGCTTATCTTTGACAGTATTTAAGAAAGTTTTCTTATATTTGCCGACGGGAAAGTCGTACACGACCAGCTCCCTCCCAACTCCCCCAGGGCAGGAATGCAGCAAGGGTCAGAGGTCGTAGCGGTGCGATGTGCTAAGCTTTCCCTTTTTTCGTATATGAAATCTGACATCATCATAATAGGAGGGGGTGCCGCCGGTCTGATGGCGGCGTATGGAGCGGCGTCCGTTCTGGTTGCCGGCGGCAGCGACGCATCGGTACTGCTTCTCGAGAAAATGCCGCGTCCGGGCCGTAAGATCATGATTACCGGCAAGGGACGCTGCAATTTCACGAATGTCAAGGACTGGAACGAGTTCAGTGCCCATATCCGCAGCAAATCCAACTTCGTCAAGCCCGCTTTTTACAACCTGACACCCGCCAGGCTCGTGGAGTTCTTCGAATCTTCCGGGATGCCTGCGGTCGTAGAACGCGGCGACAGGGCTTTCCCCGCCTCCTACCATTCCACCGACGTCATCGACACTCTTGTCCGGGTCTGCCACGGTGCAGGGGTAAAGATCCAGAGCGAGGCCGAAGTCGTCTCGTGCCGTTGCGAAACGGCCGGGCAGGGGAAGGAAACCAATTTCAGTCTGTCGACCGCGGACGGGAGCGTCTTCACCTGCAGCAAACTGATCGTCGCCACCGGAGGGCTTTCCTATCCGAATACAGGTTCCACCGGGGACGGCTACCGCTTTGCAAAGGAAGCAGGACACAGCATCACTCCCCTGTTTCCTTCTCTCACCGCGCTCGTCCCCAAAGGCTATAAAGTCTCGGAAGGGGACAAGCACATCGACCGCGCCACTCCCCTCTCCGAGCTTGGCGAGAAGCTGAAGGGGGTGCAACTCAAGAATGCCGGCGTGCAACTGATAATCGAAGGCACGGTGGCCGACAGCGAGTTCGGCGACATCGATTTCACAGACGGCGGAATCGAAGGTCCGATAGGGTTCCAGGTCAGCAGGAAGGCGGTCAAGGCATTGATAAACGGCTCCCGCGTCAAACTGGCGATCGACCTTAAATCCGGCGTCGGACTGACTGAACTGACCGCCCGCATAAAAGAACTGTGGATGATGATCGACAAGGATCCCCGCAGCCGCGGAGTACGCGAGAAGGAGAAATGCAGGATACTCCTGGGCAAGCTCATGCCCTGGGATCTGATTCCGGCATTCATCGCATGCAATCCGGGAATCATCACCCTGGAGCGCAAGGGCCGGACCGACACCAAGGTCTGGATCAATCTCCCCACCATAGCCAAGTGCCTCAAGGAATGGGTGTTCGACATAGAGGGATATGTAGGATATGAGAGGGCGGTAGTCACCGCCGGGGGCGTCGATACCGACGAAGTCGTCGCCAAGACGCTCGAATCCCGCCTTGTGCCGGGACTGCACTTCTGCGGAGAAGTCCTCGATATTGATTCGGATACCGGAGGATACAATCTTCATACGGCCTTCGCCACCGGCCTGCTGGCCGGGCAGAGTGCCGCTAAAAATCTGCTATCCTCGACACGGGAGCCACGTCCATAGTCGAGCGCTCCCCCGCCAGATAGTGATAGTATCCGGCTATCGCGATCATGGCTGCATTGTCGGTAGTGAACTTGAACTCGGGCAGATAGGTATTCCAGCCGCGCTTCTTCCCCTCTGCCGTTATCCGCTCGCGGAGACCGCTGTTGGCAGAGACGCCCCCGCCGATGGTGATTTCCCGGATGCCGGTAAGTTTGGCGGCCTTCACGAGTTTGTCCATAAGGATATCGATCAACGTTTTCTGGAAAGATGCGCAGATATCTTCCTTGTTCTTCTCCATGAATTCCGGGTCCTTGGCCATTTCGTCGCGTACGAAGTACAGGAGCGAAGTCTTTATGCCGCTGAAACTGTAGTCCAGCCCTGGCACGTGGGGTTTTGCGAACTTGAATCTCTGCGGATCGCCCAGCTTCGCAAGCCGGTCTATCACAGGCCCTCCGGGATAGCCCAGCCCCATCATCTTGGAACATTTGTCGAAGGCTTCCCCGACGGCGTCGTCTATGGTCTGGCCGAGTATCTCGAAATCGAGCGGCGAATTAACTTTCACTATCTGGGAGTTTCCGCCGGACACCAGAAGGCAGAGATAAGGGAATGAGGGCTGGACGACAGGCTTGTCTTTCTGCTTGACAAAGCCCGCGAGAATATGCCCTTGGAGGTGATTCACCTCCACTATCGGGATGTTCAGCGCAAGCCCGAACGCCTTTGCGAAAGATGTGCCCACGAGCAGCGAGCCCAGCAGTCCGGGGCCGCGCGTGAAGGCTATGGCCGTGAGGTCGGAAGGCTTGATTCCGGCACGGGAGATGGCCTCGCTTACAACGGGGACAATATTCTGTTCGTGTGCCCTGGAGGCAAGTTCAGGCACGACTCCGCCGTATGCCCTGTGCACATCTTGACTCGCTATAACATTGGAAAGCAGCCATCCATCCGAAATGACGGCCGCAGAAGTATCGTCGCAAGAAGACTCTATTCCTAAAATTATGTCCATTTCAAAGCTTTTACGGATGCAAATTTAAGCATTATTTCTTATTTTTGTAGATTACAATAATTGCGCGCACACGAAAAGGAACAATGACATAGCCGTCAGGATCTTCGGATTCATAGTACTGTTGCTGGCAACGGCAGTGGTAGCCGTGCAATCCCCCGAAGTCCAGGACAGGCTGGTGCGCAAACTGATTTCTTCTTATTCCGACAAACTGGGAGGCCGCATTGAGTTCTCTTCCGTCAACCTGCAGGCCCCCGGCACAATCGCCCTCAAGGACGTCCTGATCCTGGACGACGACCCTTATACGGCCGACAGGTACAATACCGGGTATGCCACCTGCGACACCCTTCTGTACGCAAGCGAAATCAGCGCCACGGTGTCTGCGAAGATGCTCGTCAAAGGGCAGGGAATACATCTCGGCAGGGTCGACATTAGGGGTGCGAGCGCCTTCCTTGCCATGGAGCCATATGCCAAAGACGGGATGAACTTCTCCCGCGTTCTCGGGCTTGGCGACAGCGATTCCACCTCTTCCGTTCCTCCGATTTCGGTCGGGAGGATTACCGGCGAAGACATACGTTTCCGGATGTCCGATTTCCAGCGTCCTCCAAAGCAGTATGCTCCCACAGCCATCAACTACGAGAATAGCGACGCCCGCAGCAGCACTCTCAGCGCCCGCAACCTGAGCATCAGGGGCGGGACGGTCAGCGCCGTGCTGGAGAACGCCGCGATTTCCGAGAAGACGGGGGCGGACGTCACTGTCAGCACCAGGATGAAAGTCAGCAACGGCGTGGTGACGCTTCGCGACATAGTCATCAGGGACAGTCTCACCGACCTGCACGCTCCGCTGTACTCCATAACCAAGACGACTCCCGAGGCTTACAGGCATTACTGCAGGGAAATAAGGATGCGGCTCAAGGTAGCGGAAGGCAGCGTGGTGTCCTCCAAAACCATTTCCCAGTTCGGGAAAGGCCGCCTGGACGGAATGGATTTCCTGGTCCGGATAGACGAGGCGGAAGCGGAAGGCTATGTCAGCGACCTGAACATCAAGAAGTTGAAGTTTACCGACCTGTACGGAGGAGTCAAGGGAGATGCGAACTGCCGCATCACCGGTATAACCGTCACGGATGAAATGATGCTGGACGCCGTGATCAAGCGCCTGGACTTCACCACGGCCGGCGCGGAACAGTTCGCAGGCAGGCTGAGCGGGAATGATATCAGGATCAGGCAGTTTGCACGTGGTCAGGCCCTCAACTTCAGCGGAAGGGCAAAGGGCACGCTCAACGATCTCACGGCCAAAGGCAGGCTCGGCACACGCGACGGGTCCGCCAACGCCGACCTCGGAATAAAGAACCTGCTCGACGGCAGCCGCGGAACCGAAATCAGCGGCAAGGTCGCCACCAGGAATCTTGGCGTCGGAAGCATCATCAACCAGGACTTCATCGGCAAGGTGACCGCGAACACCGGGTTCAAGGCAGTCCTCGACAACGGCAATACTTTCGTAAGGGTGGATTCCCTGATGGTGGACCGCCTGGGAGTGCTCGGATACGACTACACCGGCATCGCGGCGGCCGGCACTTATTCCGACAATGCCTTCGACGGCAAGATCATCTGTGCCGACCCCAACCTCAACTTCATCTTCCAGGGCATATTCAATCTTTCTCCCAAAACCAACAACGCGCTGTACAAGTTCTCCGCAAATGTAGGCTATGCCGATCTGGAAGCCCTCAGGCTCGACACCCGCGGAGGCGCTTCGAAGGTGTCCGCCGAGCTGAATGCCAATCTGATGAAAATACCCAGCGGAGACCTTCTGGGCGATTTCAACATCTACGACCTCACACTTGAGAACGACCTGGGAGTCAAGTACATAGGCGACATCTACGCGGGTTCCCATTCCAACGGCGGCATAAGCCGCGCGCAGATCAGGTCCAGCTTCCTGGACGCCGGATATGTAGGCAACAGGAACATACTGGACTTCCTCAACGACATCCAGACGGTGACCACCAGGCGCGAACTCCCGGCATTGTACAGCAGGAAAAACGAAGACAAGGGCTATGCCGATGCCGACTACGACATCAGCATAAATTTCCACGACAGCCGCGACCTGCTGTCTTTCATCAAGCCCGGCGTCTATATCGCCGACTCCACCCGCATCGACCTGCGCATGAACTCGGGGCGCCTCAACGGGACGGTGCGCTCTCCCCGGCTGGCCTATATGACCAACTACCTCAAGGGGCTGGACATCACGGTCGACAATCTTGGAGGAAGCGCTAACGCCACCCTGCTCACCGAAGAACTGAAGATGGGGCAGATCGGCTTCACCAACAGCGCATTTACCGCCTTTGCGCAGAAAAACGATTTCTTCCTCAGTTTCCATTACGACAACATCGTCGGCATCGACAATATGGGAGAGATCTATCTGGGCGGCAGCATCGAGCGCGATGCTTCCGACACCCTCATCGTGCACGCCAAACCCATGTCCTCCTATGTCAAGTTCGAGGATTCGCAATGGGATCTCGCCGAGTCCGACATACGCTACCGTTCCGGCGAGGCACGTTTCGACAATTTCCTGATTTACAACGGCAGTCAGTCCATCAGCATCAACGGAGGAGTCTCCACGTCCAAGACGGACACGCTCGCCCTCGCCATCAACGGGGTCGACCTCGACATAATCAATCATTTCAGCAGGAAGGACTACGGCATCAAAGGTCTGACATCAGGCCACGCCCTACTCTCATCGCCGCTGAAGGGGAATGTCACCGGACTGCTCAACCTTGCCTGCGATTCCCTCGCGGTTGCCGGGGAAGATGCAGGCTCGCTCAGGATGGCTCTCGCGTGGGACAAGGGAGCGGACAAAGTCAGCGCATTCATCCGCGACAACGTCGAAGGAACCGACGCACTGAACATCAGGGGCAGTTACGGGCTTTCCAACAAGGAAATCGACCTGAAAGCCACTGCCAAAGGGCTCAAGCTCGCGCTTCTCTCGCCCGTACTGCCGGAGATGATCACAGGCCTGGG
>ONFK01000140.1 GCA_900317065.1 uncultured Bacteroidales bacterium | reverse complement strand
CGCAGATGAGGCATGCGGCAGGCAGGAAGAAGGATGGCGACAGCACCTTCACTCCATAGCATATCATGGTCGGAACTATTCCGCTGATGGTCCAGGTGCCGGAAATGGCCCCTATCAGAAGCAGGATCACGATTGCAGACGTGACGTTGCCTATATTCGCCTTGATTCCTTCCTCGAAGGCGGACCAGGACACCTTGAAACGCCACATGGCGAGCCATACCGCGATTCCGGCGGCAAACAGCAGGGAAACCTGGCTCGCCCCCTGGATGGAGTCGCTGCCGAGAATGCTGATGCAGAACGCCAGCATGACGATCAGCACGAGGATGGGAATGATGGAAATGAAGGTTTTTCTCATAGGGGCAATACACGTCAACTTTTGCAAATATAAATAAATCCTTTAAAAATGTTACCTTTGCACATTATGGCAGAATCCAATTTCATCGATTTCGTAAAAATACACTGTGAATCCGGGCATGGCGGAGCGGGGAGCACCCATCTGCTGAGGGCGAAGTATGTGCCCAAGGGAGGGCCGGACGGAGGCGACGGAGGCCGTGGAGGACATGTGATCCTGCGGGCGAATCCCCAGTTCTGGACTCTTATCCACCTCAAGTACCGCAAGAACGTGAAGGCGGAGGACGGAGAAAAGGGCGGTGCGGCGCTGCGCCACGGCAAGAACGGCGAGGATGTCTATCTGGATGTCCCCGTGGGCACCAGCGTGAAGGATGCCGAAACAGGCGAGTTGGTGATGGATCTTGCCGAGCCCGGTGAGGAGAGAATCCTGTGCAAGGGCGGCCGCGGAGGTCTCGGTAACGACAATTTCAAGACTGCCACTCTGCAGACCCCCCGTTTCGCTCAGCCCGGGGAGGAGGGAGAGGAAGGATGGTTCATCCTGGAACTCAAGCTTCTTGCGGATGTGGGCCTTGTGGGCTTCCCGAACGCAGGCAAATCCACTCTGCTCGCGACCGTGACTTCCGCGAAGCCGAAGATTGCGAATTATGCATTCACCACTCTCGAGCCCAATCTCGGCATAGTCAAATACTACGACGACAAATCTTTCGTCATCGCCGATATCCCCGGAATCATCGAAGGAGCGCATGAAGGCAGGGGAATAGGCGACAGGTTCCTGCGTCACATCGAACGCAATTCAGTGCTGCTTTTCATGGTGGCGGTAGATGAAGACGACATCCCCGGGACTTATGCCACTTTGCTGAACGAGCTTGAGCTCTACAATCCGGAACTGCTTGTAAAAGAAAGGGTTCTCGCCATTACCAAGTGCGACATGATAGACGGAAGCATAGAAAAGGAAATAGAACCTTCGCTGCCGAAGGACCTGCCGCACGTGTTCATCTCTTCGGTCAGCGGAGAAGGCATCAGGGAACTCACGGATACGCTTTGGAGGGCGTTGCAGAAATGACGGGCTTTCCTTTGCAGGCTGCTGTGCCGTTCAGGGACGGCAGGCTCGCCGGCATCCTGCGCGATGCCGACAGGGCGGTCACCCTGGCGATAAATGATTTCGACAGCATGTTCACCGATGCGCTCATGCCGTGGCTGAGCAACCGGCTGGTATGGATCCCGTTCTATCTTGTCCTGCTGTGGTTCCTTTGGAGGGAACTCGGGCTCAAGAAGACGGCGTTGATAGTCGTAGCCGTGGTGCTGAGCGTCGTGGCGATCGACCAGTTTGCGAATCTGGTCAAGTATGCCGTGCACAGATACCGTCCGTGCTGGGATTCGTTCATGATCGACAACGGGCTCAAGGTGCTGGAAGGCAAGGGAAGCAAATTCGGATTTTTCTCCGCACATGCGGCCACTACCGCCGGAGTCGCGACGTCCGTGATGTACTTCGTCCGCAGGCATTGGGGCGTGAAGGGACGTCGTTACAGGCTGCTCGCGGCATTGTTTGCAATCTGGGTCATAGCGGTGAGCATCAGCAGGGTGTATGTCGGCAAGCATTTTGTCGGGGATATAGTGACCGGAGCCGTGGTTGGTATGGTCTTTGCCCGTTTCATATCCTGGCTGCTGCGGAAGATATATGCCAAATTTTTTGTAAATTTGTAGATTGACAGAATTCTACAGTATGGGAAAGATAATCGCCATAGCAAATCAAAAGGGCGGCGTGGGCAAGACCACGACGGCCATCAACCTTTCCGCCTCCCTCGCCGTACTCGAGAAGAAGGTGCTCATCATCGACGCCGATCCCCAGGCCAATTCCACTTCGGGGCTGAACTTTTCGCCGGACGACGGGCAGAAGCGTACGCTGTACGAGGTTATGATAGGCGAAATCGGCATCGAAGACGCTCTCATCCAGACGGAAATGTCCGGCCTGCATCTGGTTCCTTCCCATATCAACCTCGTGGGTGCGGAAATCGAGATGCTCGAATTCCCTGAACGGGAATCCGTGATCAAGAAGGCGCTCGAACCCATCAGGAACAATTACGATTACATTGTTATTGACTGTTCTCCTTCCCTCGGTCTCACCACTGTCAACTGCCTTACAGCCGCCGATTCGGTAATGATTCCGGTGCAGCCCGAATTCTTCGCCCTTGAAGGACTTGGGAAACTGCTCCAGACAATACGCCTTGTGCAGGGCGGGGTCAATCCCAACTTGACCATAGAGGGCTTTCTGGTCACTATGTTCGACGGCCGCACCAAGGTGCACGCCCAGGTGGTGGCCGAACTCCGCGAGCACTTCAAGGATATGGTGTTCCGTACCATAATCCAGCGCAACATACGTCTCAGCGAGGCTCCCAGACACGGCAAGCCCATCATTCTTTACGACATCATGAGCAACGGCGCCAACAACTATATGAGCCTGGCGGCCGAAGTGCTCGAAAGAAATGGAGAGAAACGAAATGAGCAATAAAGAACCCCGCGGCCTCGGCAAGGGGCTTGGCGCCCTGCTCGGCGAAGATATCAATGTAGACCAGTTCCGCAAGCCGGTAGGCTATGTGAACAAGGAAATCGCGGGGGCGCGTCCTAGGCAGGATTCGTCCGACGTCCTCCGCATCCCTGTGGAGAGAGTGGAGGCCAATCCGTTCCAGCCCCGCATGGCCTTCGACCAGGAGGCTCTGGAAGAACTGGCCGCTTCCATCCGTACCCTGGGGCTCATCCAGCCCATCACCGTCCGCAAGCTCGCGGACGGCCGCTATCAGATAATCAGCGGCGAGCGCCGGTTCAAGGCATGCAGGATGGCCGGCATGTCGATGATTCCCGCCTACGTGCGCGAGGCCGACGACCAGGGCATGCTGGAGATGGCCCTCGTGGAGAACATACAGCGTGAGAACCTTGATCCCATAGAAACCGCCATGAGTTTCCAGCGCCTCATCGACGAGTGCAGCCTTACCCAGGAAGAGATGGCGGACAGGGTGGGGAAGAAGCGCGCCAGCGTCGCCAATACCCTGCGTCTGCTCAAGCTGCCCGTAAAGATCCAGCACGATCTCAAGGTCGGCCTGCTAAGCGTAGGCCACGCGAAGGTGCTTCTCAGCCTGCCGGATGCGGCTTCGCAGGAGAAGTTCTGCGACCTTGTCATCAAGGAAGGCCTCAGCGTCCGCGAACTCGAGGAGCTCGTGAAGAAGTATCTTAAGTCGCCGTCCAGGCAGAAAAGCGCGCCGACCCAGGCCGAATTGCCCATTGAATATACGAGAATGCTGTCCCATATCGGCAAGTACTTCTCCAATGAAATATCCTTGCACCGCTCAGCCTCGGGGAAAGGCACAATGACCGTCAAATTTGCATCCGACGAAGAAGTGCACCGTTTCCTGGCGGCTTTGGAAAAGGCGGATATCTGATGAAACGATACCTCTGCATATTGGTTCTTCTGCTGACGGCGGCCGCCTTCGGCCCCAATTCGCATGCCCAGTTCAAGGAGGAAGCTTTCAGCCAGAACTATAACGACGACCCCGATTCTCCCAAGGACAGCACCGACGTGATGTTCTCTTTCAAGGAGTTTTTCGGGGGAATCGCCCACAAAAATACCCTCAAACCGGGCAATGTCGTTTTCGGTTCGGCAATAATGCCGGGTACCGGGCAGATTTACAATAAAGACTACTGGAAACTGCCCATAGTCTACACGGGGCTCATAGGAGGAATTGCCGGAGGTTTCTACTTCAAGAATCAGGATAACAAAAAGGCTTCTACCCTTTGCTTTGCCGCCGCCGGCCTGACTTACTGGGGGATGGCGCTGGACGAGATAATCTGCTACGATGCCGAGTATCCGAGTGCTGGCAAGGCTACTATTTATTCCCTGCTTGTTCCGGGCCTGGGGCAGATTTATAATGGAGAGACCTGGAAACTCCCGATCTACTGGGGCGGCCTGCTTGGTTCCGTGCACTTTTATACCCTGAACAAAACCAACTACAAGCGTTTCCAACGCATCTACCGCGAAGCCACGGGGGATGATTCCGCCAGCTACTCCGGTCCGATTTCGGCGGAGACTGCCCTGTATTACCGCAACGTCTACCGTCGTTACCGGGACTATTCCGTGCTGGCCATCGCCGGATTCTATCTGCTGCAGGTCATAGATGCGAATGTCTTTGCATACATGCACGATTTCAATATCGACGACGGCATCACGATGTCTGTCAATCCCACCGTGCTCTCACCGGACAATGCCTACGCTTTCGCACCCGGCAGCACCGCACTGGGCTTGCGTCTCGGCATTAGATTCTGAAGGGGATGAAAAAGATTCTTGTGATTTCCCTGGTGCTGCTCTCATGCACGCCCGTCTTCTCCCAAAGCAAAAAGGCCCTGGTTTCCGAGAATGAAGCGCTCAAGAAGGAGTTGGCTGCAATGCAGGCTCGTCTGGACAGTTTGCTTGCTACGCTGCAGGCCGTCGAAGCCGAAGGAGTCGAGGAAGCTGAGGAAGCCGCAGGAGCAGATTGCGAATCCCGCCAGGAAGACTGGCAACGAAACCGCCAGCGTTTTCTTCCAGGACAGTTCTCCGACGAACTTGCGGAAGTAGAGTCCCAGCAGCATGTATCCGACGAAACCGCTGAAATAATAGAAAACCCCGTAGCTGTTCCAGCTGGCCTCTCCCCAAAGGGGATATTTGGCGGCGTTGGGGATGCCGAGGAAGACCATGTG
>ONFK01000035.1 GCA_900317065.1 uncultured Bacteroidales bacterium | reverse complement strand
GTCTCGGCGATGTTCAGGTAGTACGCGCGCACGCGCTCGTAGGCGTTGATGATGTCGAGCTCGCCCAGCACGCGCAGCGGCGACTCGGGATCGTCCGGCCCCACGCGCCCGAGCTGCGTGCGGCGGCAGTCGCGGATGAATTCGTGGATGTCGCGCGACTCCGTCTGCACCGCCTCCACGTCGATCACGGGCCGCGGCGAGCGCACCCAGGGCGACACCTTCTCCCTCCGGGAAAGTCAGTTGTAGGGTCTTTTCACAACGCCCTGCGCCCCTGTGGACTGGCCGGCGGCCTCTCCGGTAACTCCAGCCTTGCAAGGTCTCATTTTATGGCCGAGCTCCAGGTCTGAGTTGTTTGTGCCCTTGGTTTGTTCCCGTTTTTAGCGGTTTTTCGGAACAAAAATGGATTTTTGAAAGCTTTGTTCCCGATTTGACCGTTTTTTCGGAACAAAGTGATGGATTCTTGACCCTCGCAATGCCCACTGTCAGACGTTCCCTGGTGACCCCTGCTGCCATTCTGGTACTCCTGCCGTACATGGTCGGATCATACGGCCGGGACCTTGTACGCATCCATACCCCATTTGTCAAGTCATAGTATTCGGATATACAAAAATGACCGGTTTGCTATACGAATTAGATAATGAAAGACTGTCTATATACAAAAAAATCCTGGAGTGCATCCAGGATTTTTTATTCCTAATCATTTGACTAAATCTTTGACGGACAGTTATTTATGAGAAATCTGCTGTGCTTTATATGTCAAAGATAGTAATTCGAAAGCAATTCACAACGTCAGATCTCTAATGCGTCTTCCCTCCTTTGCTGTGCTTTATATGTCAAAGATAGTAATTCGAAAGCAATTCACAACACCACGGAGGCGAGGCCCTTGATTTCCTCGCTGTGCTTTATATGTCAAAGATAGTAATTCGAAAGCAATTCACAACGACTTGCGAGAGGATTTCTCATTGGCTTGGCTGTGCTTTATATGTCAAAGATAGTAATTCGAAAGCAATTCACAACACGTTTGCAGTAAATATCTTGGCTTTCTTTGCTGTGCTTTATATGTCAAAGATAGTAATTCGAAAGCAATTCACAACATCAACTGCCTATATAATTCAGCACTAAAGGCTGTGCTTTATATGTCAAAGATAGTAATTCGAAAGCAATTCACAACACACAATCTGTTGCTGATATATTGGTTGCAGCTGTGCTTTATATGTCAAAGATAGTAATTCGAAAGCAATTCACAACCCCGTCCCTCTGTGGGAAAAACCACAATTGGCTGTGCTTTATATGTCAAAGATAGTAATTCGAAAGCAATTCACAACCGGGAACTCCTCTCCCGACCTCACCCGTATGCTGTGCTTTATATGTCAAAGATAGTAATTCGAAAGCAATTCACAACCTCCAAAGATACGACTAAAAACGCGGGCCGGCTGTGCTTTATATGTCAAAGATAGTAATTCGAAAGCAATTCACAACAGGTACGGGATGCTATTGACGAGAACCTCCGCTGTGCTTTATATGTCAAAGATAGTAATTCGAAAGCAATTCACAACGGCCACACCACGATAGAGAATTTCCAGAGGGCTGTGCTTTATATGTCAAAGATAGTAATTCGAAAGCAATTCACAACATCCATTGTGTCTTTTCGCTTAATGGGAACGCTGTGCTTTATATGTCAAAGATAGTAATTCGAAAGCAATTCACAACCTAATTAAAAACAGGGCTATATTTGCAGTGAATCCTGGCTTCTATTTTACAGTCATGATATACTTTTTAATTACATATCATTTATGGACAAAATGCCGGATTGGATTATACTTCGCTTGGCATTGTTCTCTTTTGAACAAAAGTGAGTTAATTTCTCATCAAAGGTAGAGTAACTGACCTTCTCTGCATTACGTTTGACCTCATATACCTCTATTATTTTTTTATCCAGACGTTGGGCGACTATATCCAGTTCGCATTGCTGATGATGCCCCTTTGAATCGGTGTACCCTTTAGGATCCCACCATCCGCCGATGTCTCTGTATTCCATGCTTTCAACCAGTTTTGTTTTGAAATAGCGCTCAAGAACACCCCCGGAGTATGTCTGATAGTCTTCCGTTATTATTTTTTTGAGTGCTTGGAACTGTCCTATTTCTATAAGGCGCTGGTATTTCTCTATATATCTGAACCAGAAACGCAGGAAAATGTCGCTTATCTCATAGCGGACATTCTGCGTTTTGGGTTTCGACCATATCGGACGCACTTTTCGAATAAGGTCAAATGTCTGCTCAAGCTTGGCGAGTTGACCTCCAATGCTCTTGCCTCCAAGGAAGTCCTCTATGGCTGCCTGGGTGTTAATCCCGTTGGAAATAGCCTGAAGTATTGAAAAATACGTAGAATACTTTTTTCCGAATTCCTGAGCAAGCAACTTCCGACCTTCTTCAATCAGCGGTGAGTCCTCCCGGCAAATGCGGTTGATTATTGCAGGTGCAGTCGTTGCCTTGAGATCAATAAAATACTCTACATACTTTGGAATGCCACCCGTATATGTGTAGAGTGCCAAAAGATCATCCTTCGTATATCCTGGAGCGTTATCTTCCATTATTTCTTTAAGAATACCTGTTGGGAAGGCGCTCAACTTTATAATGGCGTCATGTCTGCCATACAGCGGCTCTTTTCTGTCTTTGAATAGTTTCTCCATGAGAGAATAGACAGAACCGCAAACAACCATGTTCACGTGGCTGTCTTTCTGCAGACGGTCCCACCAATTCTGGATGTCTCCATATATGGAAGGATTGACCTGGAGGAAATTCTGGAACTCGTCGAAGAATAAAGTAAACTTCCTGCGAGTCCCTTCTTCCATAAAAAAGCGGAAGACATCCCGGAAAGTATTAATCGGTGGAACATATACGCCGGTCTTTTCTCGGAACTCCTGGCAGAACTCTGAGCATAGGACGGATTCACTCTTTTTCCCGACAAACAGATATATGTACGGTTCATCTGCGTAGGCTGTTTTAACCAGTGTGGTTTTCCCGATACGGCGTCGTCCGGTAACAACGGTCATCCTTGAATAGCCGTTGTAAGACAAGTCCCGCATTTCTTTCAGTGATTGAAGCTGATCTTCTCTGTCGTAGAATTTCATAATACAAATTTTACGGCTGTAAAATTTACCGCTGTTGCAAAATTAGGAATAATAATTGAAAAACCAATAATCCTCTAAAAAAAAGGCCCCCGGACTTCTCCGGAGGCCGTGGCCGCCTCTCCACTGTAGCGGCCGTGCAATCAAAAAGCAAGATTTATATCGTTGCCGTGGAGATTATATTGTAAAATAAAATATAATTGCTAAATTCGTTGCAGGCGACACAAAAAGCGAGTCGTGAAACCCGCTTTGAATGTTCTCACAACGGAATAATCCTTATTGTGAATTGCTTCGAATTACCGCAAATATAACATTTTTTTAAATAATTATCCCCATGAGGAAAGTTTTAGGTCTGGATCTTGGAACGACCAGTATAGGGTGGGCCCTGGTAAATCAGGCTGAATCGCCTGAGGAAAAGTCTTCAATCATACGGGCCGGAGTCCGTGTCAATCCGCTTTCAAGCGATGAAAAGACTCAATTCGAGCAGGGTAAAGACGCCACCACCAATGCCGGCAGAAGGATAAAGCGCAGCATGAGAAGGAATCTCCAGCGTTACAAACTTCGCAGAGACACCCTCATCGGGATTTTGAAAAGAGAAGGATGGATTGATGATAAGACCATCCTTGCAGAGCATGCAAACGGCTCGACATTCGAAACATACAGGCTTCGTTCCGAAGCTTTGGATAGGGAAGTGGATCTCAGCCAATTCGCCCGTATACTCCTTATGATAAACAAGAAGCGAGGGTACAAGAGCAACCGGAAAATAAAGAATCAGGAGGACGGCAGCCTTTATGACGGGATGGATCTTGCCAGGGAACTGGATGAGACGGGAAAGACACCGGGTGAGTACTGCTATCATATACTTAAAAACGGGGCGAAATATGTTCCGGAATTCTACCGTTCCGATTTGGCGTCCGAGTTCGACAGGATATGGGAGTTCCAGAAGCAATACTATCCTGAGTATCTGACAGACAAAGCCAAAGACGGTATCAAGGATAAGACAAAAAGTGTTACTGCATCGTTCTTCAAGGCGAACTATGGCATTCTCACGGCTGATAATAAAGGCAAAGACAAAAAAATACAGTCGTACGAATGGAGGATGAAGGCGTTGCAGACGAAATTGCCCATTGAAGAACTGGTGTACGTGCTCGCAGATATCAATGGCAAGATTTCCGATGCGTCCGGGCTGCTCGGGAAGATCAGCGACAGAAGCAAGGAACTGGCATTCAATAACGAGACCGTGGGGCAGTTTTTATGGAGGCAGATATGCTCGAATCCCAACGTCAGCCTGAAGAACATTACATTCTACAGGCAGGACTATCTCGATGAATTCGAGAAACTCTGGGCCAGTCAGTCCAGGTTCCATGGTGAACTTACGGAAGATCTTAAAAAGGAAATACGTGATGTCGTCATCTTCTACCAAAGGCGCCTGAAATCGCAGAAGGGGCTCGTCAGCAAGTGCGAGTTTGAAAAGAATCACAGGGTAATTCCCCGGTCATCACCTTTGTTCCAGGAATTCAAGATCTGGCAGAACCTGAATAATATAATCCTCACTGATGTGGATACCGGTGAGCAGCGCGCTCTGTCTCAAGACGAAAAGGACAGGCTTGCCGCAGAACTGCAATTCAAGCCCAAACTACAGTCAAGCACCGCCCTGAAACTGCTCTTCGGGAAGAAGAGCAAGTCGCTCACTGCCAATTTCAAAGCAGTGGAGGGAAACACGACGATCGCTTCATTTGCCAAAGTGCTGCTCGACATTGCCGGAATCGAAGATGACAGAGAGTATGAAGCAGAGAAACTGGATGCGGAGATTATACTCAAAACAGTAAACGACACGTTGAAAAACGAAAAACTGACGGGCTTGCTTTCTTTCGATTCCTCACTTGACCGGGATTCTTCGGAAGGCCAGGTTTCTTGGAAACTATGGCATCTGCTCTACTCCTACGAAGGCGATAATTCAAGGACCGGGAATGATTCCCTGATCAGCAAGATTTCAGAAATTTGCGGCCTGCAGCGCGATTATGCCGCAATGCTGTCCAATGTGTCTTTTGAGAGCGATTATGGCTCATTGAGCAGCAGGGCCATCAAAAGAATCCTGCCTTATCTTAAAGAGGGGAACAGGTACGACGAGGCTTGTGTCCTGGCAGGATACAATCATTCCCACTCCAAGACAAAAGATGAACTCGAAGCAAGGGAACTTGAAGAAACCCTGTCTCCGATACCCAAGAACAGCCTTCGCAACCCCGTCGTGGAAAAGATTCTAAACCAGATGATCAATGTCATCAATGCCATATCAGAGGAATATGGCAAACCGGACGAGATACATCTGGAAATGGCGAGGGAACTGAAGATGGACAAGGAATCCCGGAAGCGCAAATATGAAAGTATCAGTGCAAATGAAAAGGAGAACGAAGAGATAAGAGAAAAACTGATAAAGGAATTCGGTTTCTCTCACGTCAGAAAGTCAGATATTGTCAGATACAAGCTGTATGAAGAACTGAAACCAAGGGGATACAAGACATTCTATTCAAACCAATACATCCCTCGGGAAAAACTGTTTTCGAAAGAGATAGATATCGAGCACATTATTCCGCAGTCGGTTTTCTTCGACGATTCTTTTGCGAACAAGACTCTCGAATACAGGGCGGTCAACATAGAGAAGGCTAATGAAACGGCCTACGACTATGTTTGCTCAAAATATGGCAAGGAGGAGGCGGAACAGTACAAATCCGGCATCCAGGACATGGTCGGCAAGGGGCAGATAAGCAGGACGAAGGGCCGGTACCTGCTGATGCGCGGCAGTGAGATTCCGGAAGATTTCCTGAACAGGGATCTGACCAATACCCAGTATATTGCAAGGAAGGCGAAAGAAATGCTTGAAAGCTATGTAAGGGCAGTAGTCCCTACGACAGGCAGCATTACGGCCAGGCTGAGGGAGGATTGGCAGTTGGTGGATGTCATCAAGGAAATCGACTTCCCGAAGTATGAAAAAGCAGGTCTAACATTCATCGATTACGACAATGACGGGCGCGTGGTCAAGAGGATAAAAGACTGGTCGAAACGGGAAGATCACAGGCATCATGCGATGGACGCCCTTACGATCGCATTTACGAAACCGGCTCACATCCAGTATCTCAACAACATGAAGGCGAAGAGCGACAAATCCTCTTCCATCTATGCGATTTGGCAGAAAGAGACGGTAAAAACGGGGGACAAACGCATCTTTGTGCCACCTATGCCCCTGGATGAACTCAGGGCCGCATTCCGCAAGGAATTGGAATCGGTTCTCGTTTCTATCAAGGCAAAGAACAAAGTTGCGACACGCAACGTAAACAAGACCAGAAGCAGTCAAGGAGATAATCGACAACTGGCCTTGACTCCGAGGGGTGAACTGCACAAGGAAACCGTCTATGGAAGGTCGAAGAAGTATGAAACATACGAAGCGACGGTAGGCGGACGTTTGACACGGGAAGAAATCCTTAATGTCGCGTCGAAGAAAGAAAGGGAGGCGCTCCTGCAGAGGCTCGAAGCGAATGGAGGGGACCCCAAAAAGGCCTTCTGCGGAAAGAATGCACCGGATAAGAACCCTATATGGCTCGATGCTGTTCACAGTGAGCAGATCGGCTCGAAGGTGAAGTGTGTAAAACTGAAGGATGTGTTCACCATCCGCAAGACTGTCGATCCGAATCTCAAGGTGGACAAGGTCCTCGATGCCGGCATCAGGAACTTGCTTAAGGAAAGACTCCAGGAATATGGCGGCAATGCCCAGAAGGCATTCTCCAATCTCGATGACAACCCTATCTGGTTGAATAAGGAGGCAGGGATTGCGGTCAAGCGTGTTGTGATTGAGGAGAATGTTCGTCCAGAACCTATTAGAAGCAAACACGACCTTTCCGGCAGGGAAATAAAAGACACTTCTGGAAACAGCATTCCGGCCGGGTATGTGAATCTTGGGAACAATCATCATATTGCCATTTACCGTGATTCCGAAGGGAATCTTCAGGAGAAAGTCGTTTCATTTTTCGAGGCGATGGACCGCGTATCCAACGGTCTGAAGCCGGTTGACAAGGGCTACAGGAAAACGGAGGGCTGGCAGTTCCTTTTCAGCATGAAAATCAACGAGATGTTTGTCTTCCCCAATCCGCAGACAGGCTTTGATCCGTCTGAAATAGACCTGACGGACCAAAAGAACTACGATAGGATAAGTCCTAACCTTTACCGGGTGCAGAAACTTAGTAGCAAGTACTATTGTTTCCGCCACCATCTGGAAACATCCATCGAGGATACAAAAGAACTCCAGGGTATTACATGGAAGAGAATCACGAGCCTGGACAATCTTAAAGGCGCAGTCAAGGTGCGAATCAATCACATCGGCGAAATTGTAGCCGTCGGCGAGTATGATTAAGCGGACATTATATTTCGGCAACCCTGCCTATCTTTCTCTGGCAAACGGTCAGCTGGTGATTACTAAGCCGGATGATGGAGATTTGCCGCTGGATGACGCTCCCAGGCAGGTCCGGACCATTCCGATCGAGGATATAGGAGTCGTCGTCCTGGACAACCGGCAACTCACCGTCACATCTGGTCTTATGGAGCATCTGTTGGAGAATAATGTCGCGGTCATTACCTGCGACGCCCATTCAATGCCCTCCGGTCTGTTGCTGCCACTGGAAGGCAACACTCTTCAGCAGGAACGCTTTACCGATCAGTTGGAGGCCTCGCTCCCGTTGCGAAAGCAACTGTGGCAGCAGACCGTATCGGCAAAGATAGAGAATCAGGCCGGGATGCTCAAATATGCCAATGGGGAAGATGCACGCAATATGATTATCTGGGCGAATCAGGTCAAGAGCGGAGATTCTGAAAACATGGAAGCCCGTGCCGCTTCTTTCTATTGGAAGAATGTATTCAGGGAACTGCCCTTCTTCGTGCGCGGGAGATACGAGGCTCCGCCCAACAACCTCCTAAACTACGGGTATGCCATTCTCCGAGGCATAATGGCACGGTCGCTGGTGGCTTCCGGCTTGCTCCCGACGATGGGAATTCATCATCATAACAGGTATAATGCCTATTGCCTTGCAGATGACATCATGGAACCATACCGTCCGTTCGTGGACAAACTTGTCTTCGATTATTGTTCCGACAACGAAAACTGGGCTCCGACGCTGTCGCTGGAAGCGAAGTCGGCCCTGCTGAAATTGCCGGTTGCAGACGTCTTCATAGATGGACATAAAAGCCCGTTGATGATAGCTGCCACTGCAACGACATCTTCTCTGGCCAAGTGTTTCTCCGGAGAAAAACGCCAACTGGTTTATCCTGAATTCTGATGTCCAGATTCGAAGAATATCGGGTTATGTGGGTCCTTGTCTTTTTTGATTTGCCGACTGAGACAAAAAAGGACAGGAAGATTGCAGCTAATTTCAGGAAGCAGCTGATGGGCGACGGATTCACCATGTTTCAGTTCTCTATCTACCTCAGGCATTGCGCGTCATACGAGAATGCGCAGGTGCATATCTCGAGAGTGAAAACCATACTTCCCCCAATAGGCAAAGTGGGAATTCTTTATATAACGGACAAGCAGTTCGGCAGTATGGAGCTGTTCAATGGCAAGAAACTCTCCGACAAGCCGGAAGTGGAGCAACAACTTGAATTGTTTTAAGCTATGCGACACACATTCCTCATCCTTTCGATTATCCTCCTCTCCTGCACCCCTAAGCCGCAGGAGGCGGAGTACTGGCAGATGCGGGGGCTGGTGCTTTCTACCAAGGAACTTGCGGAGGTGGACTGGCCGGCGCTTGCGGCGCGCAGCGGCATCAATACCATAGGCACGCACATTACGCCCTCCGAGGTCCTGGCGTTCCTGGAGAGTCCGGAAGGCCGCAGGTTCACGAAGGACTGCCGGCGTTATGGCATCACGGTCGAGCACCAGCTGCACGCGATGGCGGAACTCCTTCCGCGCGAACTCTTTGCGGAAGATTCCACCATGTTCCGCATGGACGGGAACGGCCGCCGCACCCCGGACGCGAACCTCTGCGTCCATTCCGCAAAGGCGTTGGACATAGTCGCCCGGAACGCGGCGGCACTCGCGAAGAAGCTGAAGCCCGGCAATCACCGCTACTACTTCTGGCTCGACGACAACCTCCCCGTCTGCGCCTGCCCTCTTTGCCGGGAGTATCTGCCCAGCGAACAGGCCCTGATTGCGGAGAATGCCATGCTGCGCGAGATACGCAAGGTCGATCCCCGGGCGAAACTCGCTCATCTGGCCTACTCCTCTTTCCTGGAACCCCCGCGCAAGGTGGCGCCGGACGAAGGCATCTTCCTCGAATTCGCGCCCATCTACCGATCCTGGGACGCGCCTCTCTATCATGAGGATGTGCTCTGCCCGAGGGGATATCCGGTGAGCAACGGCGACAATCTGCGCGCACTGGAAGCCAATCTGGAGGTTTTTCCTGCCGAAGATGCTATGGTGCTGGAGTACTGGCTGGACGCTTCGCTTTTCAGCAGATGGAAACGACCTTCGGTGGAGCTGCCGTGGCGCGAGGATGTCTGCCGCTCGGACCTCGCCACATACGCCTCCTACGGCCTGCGGAACGTTACATCCTTCGCGGTCTACATGGACGCGGAGTACTTCAGCCGTTTCCCGTCGACCGCTCCGGTAGAGGAGTACGGCAGGCTTCTGGGCGGCCAGAAGAATATCCGCGGCCTGCATGAATGGTGGCAGGGCCTTGTCGATTCCACCTCCGTGTCCATCTTCCGGGATTCCTCGCAGATACACTTCATCTTTGATGTCCGCGACTCCACCCCCGTTTTCAACGACGACCCGGACGAAATGTCCGTAAACCCCTGTGACCGTGCGGAGGTTTTCATCAGCTGCGACCCGCAGATGCAGCGCTACTACTGCTTCGAGATCGACCCTCAGGGGAAGACCATGGACTACTCCTGTTCATTCTACCGCAAGTACGACTACGCCTGGAGCGGAGAGCAGAACGTGCAGGCGCGTCCCGTCGAGGGCGGATACCACGTCGAGGCGGCATTCAGCTGCGATTACCTGCGCCGGCTGGGATTGCTGCAGGAAGACGGCAGCCTGCTCATAGGTTTCTATCGCGGAGATGCCGTCCGGCCCGGGGAGATCACCTGGTACTCCGCCGTCAATCCCGGCACCCCCGAACCCGACTTCCACGTCCCGGAAAGCCTTTTCATACTGAAATAACTGCAACGAGTGCTCCCGGTCGTACAAAAATGATCTGCGCCCCAAAAGTTGGACAAAAAGAAAGGGTTATGAAAAAGAACGAGAATTACCCAAAGTATGTCCAGGCAATGCGTCAAATGGATGCAGGCA
>ONFK01000002.1 GCA_900317065.1 uncultured Bacteroidales bacterium | reverse complement strand
TGGATTCATCGTAGGCCCTTCCCACTTCCTTGAGCCTGTCGCCCATCTTCACGTATTCTCCCATCCACTTTTCAAGCACCGACATCAGTTCGGAGGCGGTGTTGTAAACTTCCTGGATGTTGCGCTGCTGGTCGAACTGCCTCCAGGCCACCAGAATCATGTTCAGCACTATCGCGAGCGACATCTGGCTAACTATCAGCACACCCTGGTTCTTGGCCTGCTGCCAGAGCAGCGGCTCCTCCTCCTGCATCAGCCTGAACGCGTTCTCCACGGGGATGAACATCAGATTGTAGTCTATCTTCTTGCGCCCTTCGGGGATGTAGGATGCGTAGTCTTTGCCCCGGAGTTCGTCGATATGCTTGCGTATGCTGGCGATGTGCTCCTTCGCGAGACGCGCCCTGTCTTCGGCGCTCACCGACTGGTTCCATTCCACGAAGGCCTTGAGACTCACCTTGGAGTCCACTATCACTTCGCCTCCGTCGGGGTAGTGTACGATTACGTCGGGTATCATGGTGCGGCCGTCGTCGCTCTTGATCTCGTGGCCGAATTCGTCGACGATGACTCCCTGGACGTCGAAATTCACTCCTTCCTGGAGGCCGCTCTCGCGTAGCAGGTCCACCAGCAGCATCTCTCCGAAATCGCCCTGAGTCTTGCTCTGGCCTGTGATCGCATCGGCAAGCGCCTGGGCCTGGCTGCCCACGTTCCTGCTCTGCTCGCTGAGCAGGTGTATCATCTTCTCCATGGAGCCGCTGCGCTCCGCGTTCTTCTCGTCGGAAGCCTTTACGCTGTCGCTGAATTCCTTGAATTTTTCCTGTATGGGTTTGAGAAGTTCCCCGACGCTCTCCGCACTGGCCTTTCGGAAGTGCTCGCTGTTCTCTGCACTCAGCGCCTTGAAGGCGTTTCGCATCTCCTCCAGACTCTTGGCGGCATGCTCGCGCTCCGCCTGTCTGGATGCTTCGAACTGCTCGCGCTGGAGTTTCAGGGCGGCTTCGCGCTGTTCATCCAGTTTTTGCTGCGACGCCTCCTGAGCCTGGAGTTTGGCTTCCATGGCTGCCTTCTGTGCCTCGAGGGCCGCCTTTCCTTCCGTGAGACTTTCGATGCGGTCTTGTAATTCCTGCTGCTTCGCGGCGGCATCCTTGCGAAGCCATTCAGCCTTTCTGCTTCCCTGTACGGCGATTATGGCCATTGCCACAATCGCCAGCACCAACAGAATTCCCAGTATCAACGTCAAAACATCCATAATTCCAAATATAGAAAAAAACTTCCGTTTAACTGTTCCCGGTCGTACAAATTGTGTAGGACCGGGAGCCCCCGGACGTTATTTGGATCGGGAGAAAGCGGGTGCCAGAGCAACTATCAGCCCAATCAGCGCCACACCGGCTGCTGAAAGAAGCACATCGCCCAGCCGCAGAACAACAGGGTATGCGTCAACCACGAAGTTGCCGGGCATCTTGATGAGCCCGAAATGCTGCTGCAACAGCGCCAGGCCGACGCCGAGCACTACTCCCACAGCCATTCCCAGCAGCGAAATCATCCATCCTTCCAGGACGAAGACACGGCGGATCAGCCGCTCGTCGGCCCCCATGGCGCGCAGGGTGGCTATATCCTCCTGCTTCTCGATGACGAGCATGGACAGAGAACCGAAGATGTTGAGTGATATGATTATCACTATGAAAATGAGTATCAGGAAGATGGCGGCCTTTTCGTAGCGCATCATCTTGTAGAGCGACTCGTCCTGCATATAGCGGTCCTGCACGATGAAGGCGTCGCCCAGCTGCTTGCCGAGCTCTCTTCGGAAAGCCCTCGCCGCGCGCGGGGAAAGCCCTTCCGAAAAACGTATCTCGACTGCCGACACTTCTTTGTAATATCCTGTAAGCGAGCGCATTACTCCTATGGGGATAATCATCGTGCCGTCTGCTCCGGAGTCGGAGGTGTGGGGGATGTCCATCACTTTTGCAGCATGGATTTCGGCGGTGTGCAGCGATGCCGCCGGATTGGAGGGAGATATGTATCCCGTCCTGTCCGGATACCATATCTGTATGGGGGAGAGGAACTTGGGGTTGATGCCGAGGCTCCAGGCGAGGTCGCTGCTGACGGCGGCGAGGCGAATGTCTCCGTTGCGGAGGTTCAGCCCCATCTCTTCCTCATACACTTCGTCCACCCCCCTGGCATTCACTACGCTCTGCTTGCCTTCGTAGGAGATGAATACCTTGTCGGAGATGACGGAAGAGAGGCTGCCGGCCTGCGGAGCGTCGTAGAGCCAGTCGAATGCCGGCCCTTCCGGCACGAAGGTTTTCCCCTCGGCGGGCACGACGCGCAGGTCTGCCTCCACGCTGGAGAGATTCTTCTCTATGATTCCGTTGAAGCCGTTGAAGACGGATAGGACGAGAATGAGTGCGGCGGTGCCTATGGCCATGCCGGCCGCGCTGATCGCAGAGATGATGTTTATCACATTATGTGATTTCTTTGCGAAAAGGTAGCGGCCGGCTATGTACAGGGGCAGTCTCACTTTTTCAGGAGTTCGTCGATATGTTCGGCGTAGTCGATGGACGTGTCGAGATAGAACACGAGTTCAGGCACGATCCGGAGCTGCTTCCCGACCTTGCGGCCGAGTTCTCCGCGCAGGGCCTTGTTCTGATCCTGGAGAGAGAACATCACTTCCGACTGTTTTTCGGAGGGGAAGATGCTCACGTAGACCTTGGCGACGGAGAGATCCGGGCTGATGCGCACTTCGCTCACCGTGACCATAGCTCCGCCAAAGGCGGCCATTCCCTTGACGCGGATGATCTCCGCGAGGTCTTTCTGTATCTCTCTGGCAACCTTCAGCTGCCTTGTGGACGGGGCTTTTTCCATATCTATTTCACTTTGATGATGAAGTAATCCTTCTTGCCTTTCTGGGCGAGGATGTATTTGCCGTCGATTATGTGCTCTTCGCCTATCGTTCCGGCAGGGTCGGTGAATTTATCCTTGTTGATGCTGACGCCGTTCCCCTGGATCATCTTGCGGGCTTCGCCCTTGGAAGGGAACACGGAGGTTTCCACGGCGAGGAAGTCCTGCACGGGGCAGGGGAGCTTGTCCCTGGAAATCTCGAAGGTGGGCACGCCGTCGAACACTGCGAGGAAGGTGCGTTCGTCGAGCTTGCGCAGATCCTCCGAAGTGCTCTTTCCGAAGAGCATCTGCGAAGCGGACACGGCATTCTCGTACTCCTTCTCGCCGTGCACCATGACGGTCACTTCCTTTGCAAGCAGTTTCTGGAGAGTCCTGCGGCCGGGATCGGCGCGGTGCTCCTCGATGGCTGCCTCGATTACGGGACGCTCGAGCATCGTGAATATCTTGATGTAGCGTTCCGCATCCTCATCGCTCACGTTCAGCCAGAACTGGTAGAACTGGTAGGGCGTGGTGCGCTCGGCATCGAGCCAGATGTTGCCCTTCTCGGTCTTTCCGAACTTGCCGCCGTCGCTCTTGGTGATGAGGGGGCAGGTGAGTCCGTGCGCTTCTTTTCCGAGCACCTTGCGGATGAGTTCGGTGCCGGTGGTTATGTTGCCCCACTGGTCGGCGCCTCCGAGCTGGAGATGGACGTTCTTATGCTCGTAGAGATAGAGGAAATCGTATCCCTGAAGGAGCTGGTAGGTGAATTCGGTGAACGACATGCCTTCCGAGGAGTCGCGGCTGAGGCGCTTCTTGACGGAGTCCTTGCTCATCATGTAGTTGACGGTGATGAGCTTGCCGATGTCGCGCGTGAAATTGATGAAGGTGTAGTCCTTCATCCAGTCGTAATTGTTCACCAGTTCAGCCTTGTTGGGGGCGTCGGAGTCGAAGTCGAGGAACTTGCCGAGCTGGGCCTTGATGCATGCCACGTTGTGGGCGAGGGTGGCCTCGTCGAGAAGGTTGCGTTCCGCACTCTTCATCGAAGGGTCGCCTATCATGCCGGTGGCTCCGCCGACGAGGGCGAAGGGCTTGTTGCCGCAGGCCTGGAAATGCTTCAGTATCATTATGCTCACAAGGTGCCCGATGTGCAGGGAGTCGCCAGTGGGGTCGATCCCGACGTATGCGGACATCTGTCCCTTGGACAGTTCTTCTTCGGTTCCGGGGGTGATGTCATGAATCATCCCGCGCCATTTCAGTTCTTCTACAAAATTCTTCATCGAATGATTTTCTAATAGTCTGCAAATTTGGGCAATTATTAGTAAATTTGCAACTGCAAAGCCGGAGGATGTCCCGCAGCGGAGACATTTTTTTTGCGGAGCTGCGGGACATCCTCGGGCTTGCGGAAACAGAAAGGATAAAACTTTTATTTTTGATAGAAAATGAGAAAGAACATTGTAGCAGGGAACTGGAAGATGAACACCACCGTTCCCGAAGGCGTACAGCTCGCCAAAGATGTAGTAGCCAAGGCCGCTGAGGTACCCGCAGAAGTAGGCCTCATCGTCGCCACTCCTTTCACCCACCTCTGCGCAGTTGCAGGCGTGGTTGGAGGAACCCGCGTGGAACTCTCCGCACAGAACTGCGCCGACAAGGAAAAGGGCGCATACACCGGAGAGGTTTCGGTCGACATGATCAAGTCCACCGGTGCAGGCTGGACCATCCTCGGCCACTCCGAACGCAGGCAGTACTACGGCGAGACCGATGCCAAACTGGTGGAGAAGGTCAAGCTTGCACTTGCGGCAGGCCTCAAGGTCATCCTCTGCGTTGGCGAGAACCTCGACGAGCGTGAGGCGGGCAAGCACTTCGACGTCGTGAAGGCACAGACCGAGAACGTGCTGTTCAACTTCACCGCAGAAGACATGAAGAACATCGTCGTAGCTTATGAGCCCGTCTGGGCTATCGGCACCGGCAAGACCGCTACCGCAGAGCAGGCCGAGGAAATCCACGCCTGCATCCGCAAGGTGCTCGCTGGCAAGTTCGGCGCACAGGTCGCAGACGACACCACCATCCTCTATGGCGGCAGCTGCAAACCCTCCAACGCCAAGGAACTCTTCGCCCAGCCCGACATCGACGGCGGCCTCATCGGCGGCGCCGCCCTCAAAGCCGACGACTTCATCGGCATCGCGCTGTCGTTCTAGGACTAAACGCCGCCCGTCACTCCAACTCCATCACCACGGCGGCGATGCGGGTGCCGGGGGACCAGAGCCAGATTTTGCCTCCTTCGAGATGTATGACCTCGAAGGAGGTCTTTTTTGTGTGGAGGTCGTCGCCGGTCGTCCAGGATGCGGTGCCGTTCACCGTCTGACCTTCGGCGGCCGGCATTTCGTCCAGTCGGATGATATAGAAATCCGACATATTGTCGGTGTGTATGCGGAATTCGCAGCGCTCTCGGTTGAAACCGATCTGGCAGGTGAGAGGGTCGTAGCGGAAGATGGTATAGCCCTTGATTTCCAGGCGGATGGTGCTGTCGAACTTGAAATCGTCCGACAGGTTGTGCTCCCGGCAGCCTGCGAGGCAGAGGGCGAGCAGGGCGATTATGGACAGGCGCAACTTCATTTCACCGTCACCTCCTTTATTATTACATCCCTGGAACCGTCGGCATTGGTGATTTCAGCCTTGAGCATGCCGTTTCCCGGGACGACCCAGAGGCCGTCGGGCCCTGTGCTGACCGGCCGGCCGTTGAAGGTCCAGGAAATCTCCTCGTTCACGCTGTTGTAGACTATCAGCGGAATGGCGGTGCCAGCCTTCAGGCTGCCGTCCCGGTTCCGCTGTGCATCTCCCAGCCAGATGAAACGGAATATCCCCTGGCGGTAGATCCTGGTGGTGAAGCTGCCGCCGGCCGAGTAGGACGCGCCGTCGGAATAATAGACTGTGGCCGTATAGCGGTAGGTCGTGCGCGGACTGAGGCCTTTGATGGTATAGCTGTAGGTGTTGTCCCCCGCCGCGACGCCGTCGACCCTGCCGAGCACCGAGCTCTGAGTCGACCACTCCAGCTTGCAGCTGTCCACCTGGCCCAGGTCCCTGGAGATGCTCCAGGCGATGATAGCACTGCTCTGGAAAACAGAGGTGCCTTCTATCTTCAGGGGCTCCACCGCCTTGAACGAGATGTTCCCGTCGGCGCTGCGGGCCATGTCGGTGATGGCGATGCGCCCGGGGCTGAACACCGTCCTGTCCTCCTGCGGCCAGAAAAGCAGGGAACTGTCCGTGGAATCCGCATGCGCGGGGATGATGGCGGCGCAGGGAAACTCCGGATTGCAGTTCACCTGATTGCGCTGCCATCTCTCCAGAGCGCTGAGGGTGCGCTGGAAGTAGGTGGAGAACCCGGCGGGCGTGTCCGACCTGTCCACCTTGTATATCAGCATGCCCTCGCCGCCGATGAAGGCGTCCCGCCCCTCGGCCTTCCGGTTTTCCAGCAGATAATATCTGTTTTCGGTATAGCTCGGGATCTTGAGATAACGCCCGTTGAGCTGTATGGGCTCGAGGGAATAGTTGCCGACGCTGTCCAGAACTTCGCACTGGCCGCAGCCGAGGATATCCCTTTCAATTGAGTTCAGATTCGGGGGAGTCCTGCCGCAGTCGTTGTTCGCACCGATGTCCATGAGGCTGGTGCGGCCCAGGCCGGGGCAGAATCCTCCGCTGCCGTCCCCGTCCGCATCGTACATGTCCTTGAGGCCGAGTATGTGCCCGAATTCGTGGGCTAAGACTCCGATGCCGGCGGCGGTGCTGTCGGCAGAAAACTCGCTTGCCAGCGCATAGCCTTTGAGCTTGTATCGGAGATTATAGGGGATATCCTTGTCTTCGAGTTCGTTGTATTCCGGCCAGAACTGGCTCTCTCCACCGCCGGCGGCTTCGGAGACACCGGGGGTGATGAAGATGATGTCGTTGATGAATCCGTCCTTGTCGTTGTCGTAGAGGGAGTAGTCTATGCTGCCGTAGTGATTCTTGAAGACGTTGAGGGCCATCTTGTATGCCAGGGCGTCCCTCTTGTAGGAGGTATTCGATCCGAAGATGGAATAACTGCCGTTGATCCTGCTGACGGGGGCGATGTCGAAAATGAATTCGCGGCTGCCCAGGAACTGGCTTTTGTAGTAGGCGGAGAGCTCCGTCGCAAGACTGTCGAGAGTTTCGGGAGAGATGCTGAACTTGATGTCGGAGAATTCTACGGGAAAAATCAGTGCCCTGTGCTCTTTCTGGGCATGAATCCTGCCGGCACCGGCGGCAGTCAGTGCGAGGGCGAGGAATATGGACAGAACCCTTTTCATCGCCATAAAGTTAGTAAAAGAAGGGAAAAAAAGCAAAGGGCCGCCAGCCTCACGGCCATCGACCCTCAGACGTGTACTAAAACCTAAACCTGTAATGTAGATGCAGGCGGTTTTATAAACGTTGCAATTATTTTTGCAAAAAGTGCAAAATTATTTCTTTGCCTCAGCAACGGATACCTGACGGAATTCCTTGAGATCCTTCATGAGAGCGAGAGCGGCCTTGCGTGCGCGGGCACCGGCAGCCTTGTTACCCTTAACGATCTGAGCTTCAGCATTTACCTGGAAATCAGCGATTTCAGCATTGATCTTTTCAACAAGCTTTTTCATTTTTCTGTAATTTAAAGGTTTATAAAATAGTTACGTTGTGTCGCTTAATTAAATGCAAGGGGCAAGATAATCAATAAGTTAAAGATTTGCAAAGGTTTTTTGAAAAAAAGTGATTTTTCAGCCTTTTTTGGTGTTCAAAACGTTCATTGCACGATCTGAACCCACGAAAATCCAGTCTTTTACACCCTGTATCACCCTCTGGCAGAGTTCCGGCATCTGGCTTTTTTCTTCGTCGCTCAATGTCCCCAGGACATAATCTATCTGGGCGCCCTGCGCGAACTCGTGCCCTACTCCCATGCGGATGCGGGTATAATCTCTTGTCCCCAATGTCTCCTCTATGTTCTTGAGCCCGTTATGCCCCCCGTCGCTTCCGCTTTTGCGCATGCGCACAGAACCGAAGGGGAGATTGATGTCGTCGCAGATGACGATCGTGCGGTCTATGGTGACGGGCAGTTTCGTAAGATAATACCTGATGGCATTGCCGCTCAGGTTCATATAAGTGGAAGGCTTGAGGAGATAGACATTCCTTCCCTTTATGCCAAGAACCGCCACGTCGCCGTAGCGGTGGGTTTCAAAAGAAGCATTGGATGCGTGAGCCCACGCATCCAATACCATAAAACCCATGTTGTGGCGGGTTCCGGCGTATTCCGGGCCGATATTGCCCAGTCCAGCCACCAGATAACTCTCGCCTGCCATTTCCGGGGGATTCTATTCAGCCTCGGCAACTGCGCTGGCATCCACGTTGCGGGTGGTCTTGACCAGGCAGAGGATGGCATCCTTGTCGGTAAGGACGGAAACCTTCTCGATCTTCACGTCGCCGGCCTTGATCTTCTTGTCGAGGTCGAGTTTGGTGATGTCGATGGTGATGTCGTCCGGAAGGTTCTCCATCTGTGCGCTGATGCGCAGGCTCCTTGCACCGGGAACGAACTTGCCACCCTTCTGCACACCGATAGCGTGGCCTTCGAACTTGATAGGCACGTTGATGGCGATAGGCTTCTTGTCATCCACTGCGAGGAAGTCGATGTGGAGGCAATTGTCCTTTACGGGATGGAACTGCAGCTCGTGAAGGATCACGGTGTAGTTGTCCTTTCCGTCGAGGGTGAGGTCGACGATGTGGGAATAAGGAGTGGAAAGGAGACCCTTGAGGTCTTTCTCGTTGACGGTGAAGAGAATGTTCTCGATACCGTTTCCATAAAGATTGCAAGGTACGAGGCCCTGCTTGCGGAAAGCCTTGATGACGGCTTTGTTTCCAACCTTGCGGGTTTCCCCGTTAAGAGCGAAATGCTTCATTTCAGTTAATTTTTAAAATGTGTTACTCAATCCAGAAAACAGGGTCCGGATCCCATTGCACCAAAGCCCCTTCGGGGTTTTATGAAATGCGGGCGCAAATATATGAATTTTTGATTATTCTACCAAATATGTGGCTTTGTTCCAGGCAAGAGTGCGGTAGAACTCGTTCAGCTGTGCGTCTATTTTGCCGTCCTTGTCTATTGTGGCAGAAGGCAGATACATGCTGAGCCCGCTGTAATTCTTGATTTCTATTCCGAGGAACTGAGGCGTGGCGGCCTTGTAGCTGATGCATCCGTCAAGTGCGTTTTCCAGGGCCGCCTTTTCTTCGTCGGTGATGCCCGCCTTGACGAGAATGTCTTCCATGTCGAAGAACCAGTGATAATTCGACCTGAAATATCTCTGGATGCCGCTGTTCAGACTAAGGGTGTCGATACTGCTGCGGTACTTCCCGAACATGTCCGCGCACACGTCTGCCAGGGCGTCCAGGCCGGAACTGCGCACGACGCTGATGGTTGCGGACCGCATGGAGCCGCTCTCGGAATTGTAGTGGTCGAAATACAATTTGCAGAACCCTTCGATGCTGGGTTCGTCCGCAAGCAGATAACTGATATTGGAATAGTCGAAGCCCTGTGCAAGCACCTCCGTGGGCGAGAATGCTATTTTGTCGGCCACGTCCTTGAGCTCGTACGCCACCTCGATCCCTCCCATGAGGCAGGCGTCGAAAAGCAGGTAGTCCAGATGCATGGGAATTGCCTTCGCCATGCTCTGAATGGTCATCTCCACGGAATAATTGGTGGAATTCTCATGTTTCACTTCCGCGCCGAAGGTCTTGACTTTCGGGGAGTCCGGATCGGCATGGTAACGGTATGTGGGCAGTTCGGATGCGCTTTGCCTGCGCCGCGCCATCTGCACTACGCTGCCGCTGCTGTATTTTCCGGCAGGGAGCCAGCCGGTGCCGTGCGAGGATACGACGAGTCCGTAATGTGCGTCGGGGTACAGGTTGCGGACGGTCGCGAGCACTTCCCGCATGACCGCGGGGTCGGTGGCGTACCGCGATTTGTCGATGGTCAGCAGCGTGTCGGCTTTTATCCGGCCGAAATCCTTCGTGTAGAGTACGAGATGTGAATCCGTAAGGGTGGAGTAGTCGTAGTTGCCGACCGAGAAGTGAGAGAACACAAGCATCTTGTGCCTGGATTCTTCGAAGGGGAGGTCGCCGGCCTTGAGAATCTCCACATTCTTCCGGATGTCCGAAGAAAGGTTGTTGAATCCGGCGCAATAATATATTGTGACGAATTCCTTCTCGGGGAAGGCCCTGCCGGGACGCTCTTTGGTGCATCCTCCGAAAATGAGACCCGTCAGGACCGCCGTTATGGCCGTGATCTTCTTGAACATAGTTTACAAAGATAAGCTTTTTTTTTATCTTTGTGTCGTTATGGACACTGATTCGGAAAGATTGCTGAAGGACTATCGGTATTATCTTCGCATGGAGAGGAAAATGTCGCCCAACACGGTGGCGTCCTACAGTTCCGATGTAAAGTTTTTCCTGGACGGCACGGATGCCGACGTGCGCAGTGTGGACAGCGATGCCGTAGCCGCGTTCCTTGCGGAGAGGGCGGAGGATGTCTCGAAGCGCAGCCAGGCCCGCCGGCTCAGTTCCCTCCGTTCTTTTTTCGACTGGCTGATAATGGAAGGGGAGAGGACGGACAATCCCTGCGATGCCGTAGACCAGCCCAAACTCGGGCGCTATCTTCCGGCGGTCCTTTCGGTGGAGGAAGTTGCCGCCATAATAGAAGGTGTGGATACGGGCAGCTGGCAGGGGGTCCGGAACAGGGCGATTCTCGAGATGCTATATGGCTGCGGTCTGCGGGTGTCGGAGCTCTGTTCGCTGAAGATTTCCAATGTATATACGGGCGAGAAGTTCATCCGCGTGGTCGGCAAGGGCGACAAGGAGAGGCTCGTGCCCATCGGCGGAGCAGCGGTGGATGCTTTCGTGGCGTGGCTGGACGTACGGCCCGAAGCCGCTGCCCCGTCCTTCGACGACTATGCTTTTCTCAACCGTTTCGGCAGGCCCCTGAGCCGTGTTTCCGTGTTCAACATGGTGAAGGCGGCGGCTTTGTCCGCGGGTGTCGACAAGGAGATTTCCCCGCATACTTTCCGCCACAGTTTCGCGACGCATCTGATAGAGAATGGCGCCGATCTCCGTGTGGTGCAGGAGATGCTGGGGCACGAGAGTATCCTGACTACCGAAATCTATACTCACATCGATTCCGCCACCTGGCAGAAGGCTGTGCTGGAGCATCATCCTCGCAGATGATGATGCTCCATGGTTTTGTCAGGAGCGCTATTTCAGGCGGCAGCGGGCGAGGCGGCGGGCCTGCTCCTCGGAAAGAATCCCCGCCTTCAGCAAGCCGTCGACGGTCAGATTCTCGGTAGAATTATGGTCGCGGTAGAATGCGATGTCGCGCGCAGTCTGCCAATTGCGGATGTGCGGATGGTTGCGGATGTCGTCCAAAGAACCTGTCCAGAACGGGTACGGATCTGCAGGAGAGCAACTTATGAGATCCTTCAGGCCGTCGAACCTCTCCTGGTCGAAACGGTAGATTTCCATCAGCTGCTCCGGACAGGAATACCCGCGCAACTGCTCGCGGTATTCCACCATCCTGTGCGCGAACCAGCCGCCAATGCCGGGCAACTCGTCGAAAGCCGCAGAGTCCGCCTTGTTGATATCGGTCTTGGGGATCACGATGAACGGCTCCAGCCTCTCGAATACTGAATCTGCAACTACATAACTTTTGGCAAAATCGGCCTTGCGCCTGAACCGGCCGCCTTTTTCGCGGTAATTAAGAATGGATTGCGCCTGCTTTTCGCTGAACCCCAGGCGGCACAGTTCCTCCAGGCTCACGGTATTGGGATTGAAGCGGAAACTCTCCACCCGCCTCCCCGGCGCCCTCTCGTAAATCGCCCTGGCCCTGGGTTCATGATTCGCCACCCGCAACCTGCTGGTCTTTATCCGGGTGGCGGAAGTGTCTGTGTGCGGCGACATTTCAGGCATGATAAGGCGCTCCTCAGAGCGCCCGGCGGAGGTCGGGACGGAGCCGCTTTGCGGCGATGTCGGTAGACCGGGAGCCGCAGGGTACTTTAGGGGCGGAGCCTCTAAAAAGACCGTATCCGGCCTGTCGCGGTTGGCGACTATCCTGTCTTCGGCCGCCTTGCGCACAAACATCGCCAGCTCGAAACCGAGGACGAGAAAAGCGAGGGCGATCGCCCCCGTCCTGAAAGATGATTTCATGGCTGAAGCCTCCCCTCAATCTTTGTACTTGTTCCTGTGCTCTCCTTTTTCGATGACCGCGCCGCCCACCACAATGACGATTTCGCCCTTCGGCTCGACGGCGTTGAAATGCCCGAGCACCTCCGCCAGAGTGCCGCGGACGTGCTCTTCGTGAACTTTGGAAATCTCCCTCGCGACGCTGCAGGGCCTGTCCGGCCCGAAGACCTCGACGAACTGCTCGAGAGTCTTCACCAGCCGGCGGGGAGATTCGTAGAATACCATGGTGCGCTGCTCTCCGGAAAGGCTCTGCAGCAAGGTCTGGCGCCCTTTCTTCTGCGGCAGGAAGCCCTCGAAGCAGAAACGGTCGCAAGGCAGGCCGGAAGAAACCAGTGCGGGGATGCAGGCGGTAGCACCCGGCAGAGTCTGGACTTCGATGCCTTCCTCCGCGCAGGTGCGTGCGAGCAGGAAACCGGGATCCGAAATGCCGGGAGTGCCGGCGTCGCTCACCAGGGCTACGTTCCTGCCTGCGAGAATTATCTCTTTGATGCGCCCTGCGGTCTGGTGCTCGTTGAACTTGTGATGCGACTGCAGGGGCTTGTGAATGCCGAAATGATCCAGGAGAACAGAACTCGTACGGGTATCCTCGGCCAGGATCAGGTCCGCCTCCTTCAATATCTCCACCGCCCTGAAGGTCATGTCTTCAAGGTTTCCCACCGGGGTAGGCACTATGTAAAGTTTTCCTTTCATAAAACGCGACTTATTCTTATCTTTGCATAACAAGTCGACGACAAATTTAACCAAAATGTACGCAGAAAACAATACCAAAAAGAGGGGCTGCATCGAAGTAGTGTGCGGCTCGATGTTCTCCGGAAAAACAGAAGAACTCATCCGCAGGCTCCGCAGGGCCCAGTTCGCAAACCAGGTGATAGCGATTTTCAAGCCCTCTGTAGATAACAGGTACTCCGATGTGGAGGTGGTCTCCCACGATTCGCACAGCATCACCAGCAAGCCCATCAAGGATGCTGCCGAGATGCTCAAGATAGGGCCGGACGTACAGGTCGTCGGTATCGACGAGGCCCAGTTTTTCGGAGAAAACCTGGCCGCCGTCTGCCAGGCCCTGGCAAACCGCGGCGTCCGCGTAATCGCGGCCGGCCTCGACACCGACTATCTCGGAAAACCCTTCGGCCCCATTCCCGCCCTCATGGCTATAGCCGAGGACGTGCAGAAAGTGCACGCCATCTGCGTGAAATGCGGAGGTCTCGCCAACCACTCGCACCGGCTCAGCAAGAGCCGCAAGCTTGTGGTCCTGGGAGAAAAAGACATCTACGAGCCTCTCTGCCGCGAGTGCTTCAACAAAGCTCTTGCGGAGGAATAGGCGCTAGCGGTATTTTTCGCTCTGTTCGGCAATGAGGGCGTCCAGCACCCCGGGGTCGAAATAGTTGATTTTCATCGCCCGTTTGACGTCGGCGATGGTACGCGATGCGACCTCGCGTGCCGCCTCCGTGCCCTTGCGGAGCACTTCGTAGACGTAGGGAATGTCCTTCTCGAACTTTGCGCGACGCTCGCGGATGGGAGCGAGAGTGTCTTCCAGCACGGCGAACAGGAAGTTCTTGCACATGACGTCTCCGAGGCCTCCGGCGCGGTACTGCGCCTTCATCTCGTCGAGTGAATGGAACTCGAAGGAAGACTTCTTGCCGACGAAGCAGGACGCGAACTTGTCGAAATGCTCCGGCCGGCAGAAAGCGTCGAGATAGGTGAATACCGTGTTGCCTTCCACCTTGCCCGGATCGCTCACCTGCAGATGCCCGGGGTCGGTATACATGCCGCGCACTTTTTCGCGCACGGTCTGCGAATCGTCGCTCAGGTAGATGCAGTTGCCGAGGCTCTTGCTCATCTTGGCCTTGCCGTCGGTTCCCGGCAGACGCATGCAGGAGGCGTTGTCGGGCAGCAGGATTTCCGGCTCCACGAGCACTGGCGCATAGGTTGAGTTGAATTTGCGCACGATTTCGCGGGTCTGCTCTATCATCGGCTCCTGGTCTTCCCCGACGGGCACGACAGTCGCCTTGAAGGCGGTGATGTCGGCGGCCTGGCTGATGGGGTAGCAGAAGAAGCCGACGGGAGTGCCCGCCTTGTTCTCCGCACCTTCCGAGTCGTTGAATCCGCGCAGGGCCATTTCGGCCTTGACCGTGGGATTTCGCTGGAGGCGCTGGACCGTCACCAGGTTGTTATAGAAGAAGGTAAGCTCCGTAAGCTCACTTATCTGGCTCTGTATGAACAGATTGCTCTTCTCCGGATCGAGCCCGACGCTGAGATAGTCGAGCGCCACCTCGATGATGTTCTGGCGCACCTTTTCGGGGTTGTCGGCGTTGTCGGTGAGTGCCTGTGCGTCGGCGATCATGATGAATATCTTGTCGAATTCGCCGCTGTCCTGGAGTTCAACCCTGCGGCGCAGCGAACCTACGTAATGTCCTATATGGAGCCGCCCGGTGGGGCGGTCTCCAGTCAAAATGATCTTTTCCTTTGCCATCAGTCCTTAACTGCTTTAAGTGCTTCACGGATTTTAGCCTCGATCTCGTCTGCGAGCTCGGTGTTGTCGCGCAGCAGCTGCTTGGTAGCCTCGCGGCCCTGTGCGAGCTTCTCGCCGTTGTAGCTGAACCACGATCCGGATTTCTGGATCACGTCGAACTCCACGCCGAGGTCCACGAGCTCGCCGCTGTGGGAGATGCCCTCGCCGAATACGATGTCGAATTCCGCTTTCTTGAAAGGCGGCGCCATCTTGTTCTTGACCACCTTCACGCGGGTGCGGTTGCCGAGCGCGTCCTCACCTTCCTTGATCTGGGTGGTGCGGCGGACGTCGATACGCACGGAAGCGTAGAATTTGAGGGCGTTGCCTCCGGTGGTGGTTTCGGGATTGCCGAACATGATGCCGATCTTCTCGCGGAGCTGGTTGATGAAGATGCAGCAGGTGTTGGTCTTGGAAATGTTGGCCGTAAGCTTGCGGAGCGCCTGGCTCATCAGGCGTGCCTGCAGGCCTACTTTGTTGTCGCCCATTTCGCCTTCGATCTCTGCCTTGGGGGTGAGGGCAGCCACCGAGTCGATGACCACGATGTCCACCGCACCCGAGCGGATGAGGTTGTCTGCGATTTCAAGGGCTTGTTCGCCGTTGTCCGGCTGAGAGATGAGCAAGGTCTCGAGATTGACTCCGAGAGCCTTGGCATAGGTGCGGTCGAACGCGTGTTCCGCGTCGATCATAGCGGCGATGCCGCCCGACTTCTGGGCCTGCGCGATCGCGTGGATGGCCAGCGTGGTCTTTCCGCTGGATTCCGGCCCGTAGATTTCGATGATCCTTCCGCGAGGATATCCTCCGATACCGAGTGCGTGGTCGAGGGCGACGCTGCCGCTGGGGATCACCTGGGCGTCACTCCATTCTGGCTGGTCTCCCAACTTCATGATCGTGCCTTTCCCGTAATCTTTCTCAATCTTGTCGATCGTGGCCTGCAATGCCTTCATCTTGGCGGCATTGATGTCTGTGGCCTTTACTTCTGCTTCTTTAGCCATAATGAATGTTATTAATTGTTCTCGGGCTTATGCCCGAAGGCAAATATAGGTAAAAAATGTTTAACTTTGCCTTGATATGGAAAAGTTACTTGGCAAATCTCCGGCAGAACTCGAGATCGTTGTCCGCAACTGCGGACTCAAGCCTTTTGTGGCCAAACAGATAGCCCGCTGGCTGTATGTTTCCAAAGTCCGTTCCGTTGATGAAATGACAAACATTTCGAAGGAAGGAAGGGAAATCCTGAAAAGCCGCTATGAGCTCGGCGCGTCGGCGCCGATAGGAAAAGCCGAAAGCAGCGACGGCACGCTCAAGTACATTTTCAAGGTGCAGACCCCTCTGGGCGGCAACATGGTGCAGACTTCCGCTATCGAATCCGTGGTGATCCCCGACGGCGACCGCAGTACCCTCTGCGTATCTTCGCAGGCCGGCTGCCGCATGAACTGCAAGTTCTGCATGACCGGCCGCGGAGGATTCAAGGGGCAGCCCCTCGTCAGCGACATCCTCAACCAGTTCATATCGGTTGGCGACTCCGACAAACTCACCAACGCCGTGTTCATGGGCATGGGCGAGCCTCTCGACAATTACGACGAGGTGTCCAGGGCCATCGAAGTGCTCACCGCGGACTGGGGGTTCGCCTGGAGCCCGAAGCGCATAACCGTCTCCAGCATCGGAGTTTTGCCCAATTTGAAAAGATATCTCGACGAACAGAAAACTCATCTGGCCATAAGTTTGCATAATCCTTTCGGCGAGGAGAGGGTGAAGTTCATGCCCGTCGAGAAGGCCTGGCCCATAAGCAAGGTGGTAGACCTCATCCGCCAGTACGACTGGACCGGCCAGCGCAGGGTGAGTTTCGAGTACACGATGTTTGCGGGATGGAACGACTCGAAGCGCCACGCCGATGCGCTGATACGCCTGCTGAAGGGCCTGGAGTGCAGGGTGAACCTTATCCGCTTCCACAAGATACCGGATTTCCCCTACGAGAGCTCGCCCCGCCAGGTGATGGAGGCCTTTCGCGACCGCCTCTCCTCCAACGGCATCACCTGCACTATCAGGGCGTCCCGGGGAGAAGATATACTGGCCGCCTGCGGGCTGCTCGCCGGGCAGGTGGAAAACGTAGAAGTGAACTACCTTCACAACGAGGAAAACAGTCACTATTATGACTAGACTCAGATACATGGCACTCATTCTTCTGATCCTGCTGCCCATGGGGGCGCAGGGGCAGAGGCAGCGCCGCAGGTCGGACATCAGGAACCAGGCGACGGTCAGGCTTGCGGCCACCAGCGCGGACCCCGTCGCGGACTCGATGGTGTTCCTCCGCATGCGCGAGAGGATGAACAAGGTGCGGCGGGAGCAGCACCGTCCCACCGTCGCGCTGGTTCTCAGCGGGGGCGGGGCCAAGGGCGCGGCCGAAATCAGCATACTCAAGGCCCTGGAAGAGAAGGAGATCCCCATCGACATGGTGCTCGGCACCAGTATCGGAGGTCTGATAGGCGGCCTTTATTCCATAGGATATACCGCGGACGACCTGGACTCCCTGATACGCAACATGGACTGGGGAAAGGTCCTTTCCGACAATGTCAACCAGGACTTCGTCAGCTATAACAAGAAGATGCGCCAGCAGCGCTATCTGGTGTCGATGCCCTTCCATTATGCCAAGGAGGATTTCGTGTCGAAGGTAGGGGAGGGAGTGATAATGTCCGCCCGCAGGAAGGGACTTCATCTGAACGCAGCCCAGGAGGAGGAACTGGTGAACGGCGCGGCCGCCACCACCAGCTTCAACAGCCTCCCCGCCGGCTACGCATACGGGCTCAACGTGAACAATCTGATCGCTTCTCTCACGGTGGACTACCACGATTCGCTGGATTTCATGTCCCTGCCCATTCCCTTCGTCTGCGTCGCTTCCGACGTGGTGTCCTGCAAGGCCAAATACTGGACTTCCGGCCCTCTGACTACGGCCATGCGCTCCACGATGTCGATACCCGTAATGTTCGAGCCCGTGCGCTATCAGGACATGATCCTGATCGACGGCGGCACCAGGAACAACTATCCTTCCGATGTGGCCAGGGCGATGGGTGCCGACATAGTGCTGGGAATAGTGCTTGCGGACGCGGACCTTTCGTATGCGCAGATCAACAACATAATGGACCTTGTGATGCAGGTCACCGACATGCTCGGGAGGGAGGCCTACGTAGGGAACGTTCGCAAGTCCGACGTAATCATCCAGCCCAACCTCGCGGGCTTCAACATGCTGAGTTTCAGCACGGCAGAGATTGCGGACATCATCCGCAGGGGGGAGGATGCCGTGTATGAGAACAGGGAGGAGATAGACGACCTGAAAAAGAAGCTCGGTACATCCTCCACGAAACTGCAGGCCCCCAGGGCGACCAACATCAACAAGCAGGCGGTCCGGATCAAGGAGATACGTTTCAGCGGCGTGGATGACGACGATGCCAGATACCTGATGAAGCAGATCAACATAAAAGAAGGCGACGAGGTGATGGCTCCGCAGCTGGAGGAAGCGACTTCCAGGCTGTTCTCGCTGGATGCCTTGGAGGCGGTGAACTACAAACTGTCGAAAGAAGCCGACGGCTACATCCTCACGTTCAACTGCGTCAAGGGACCGGTGCACCGCATAGGCGTCGCCGGCAGGGCGGACACCGAAGAATTCGTGGCTGCAATGCTGAATCTCGGCCTGAACGTCAACAAGTTGCGCGGTGCCCGTTTCGATTTCGAAGGCCGTCTGGGTTCCCACTGGTACGGCCAGGCGAAGTACTCCTACACATCCCCCAAGATGCCTACGCTCAACATGTCTATACTCGGCGGGCATACCAATGCGACCATCAGCCAGGACGAGAACAACTACCAGGCAGGTTTCTCCGTATTCAAG